>NZ_JWGX01000058.1:0-41785 GCF_000813075.1 Shewanella sp. ECSMB14102 | reverse complement strand
CTTTCAGTGAGATCGTCAAGCGATCTGTCTTAACTGATCGGCATTACCCGCGGTGCGGGGATTTTTCATTTACGAGTGTTAACGACTGTTACTTGTAGGTCGCTTCACGCTTCTTGGCTTCAGCATCCCACTTGGGCAGAACATTTTTCTTGAAGTCTTCCTTGTCGGAAACCATCTTCTTCATGTCCATACCCAGAGCGGCCTGAGCCTTGGCCTTGGTGGAGATATCAGGCAGAGCGACAGGATCAACGATACCTTTCTTGGCCAGCAACTGCGCCAGTTTCACCCGGGCGTTGGCAGCCTTGTCAACCGCAGTACCCAGTACCCGCAGCGCTTCATCAGGAGCGTGAGCCGCGACACCGTGAGAGGCGATAGCATAATCCCAGCGCCATTGAGCATGACGGATATCAGTCAGGATTGGCTTCATTTCGACTTCAGTCGCACCGGCTTTCCAGGCGGCAGCAGCTTCGAAGTGCGCCTTGACGATTTGATCTTCAGCCTTCAACTTCAGCTCATTAACCTTGGCTTTACGCTCGGCAGTCAGATTCTCCATAAACTCTTTGCTCTGAGTGTGACACTGAGCACAGGTTTCTTCGAAGCGGTCGAAAGGATTACCCACTTTGTGATCGGTGAACTTACGCCCCTTGTCGTTGGTTACTTTCGGCATGTGACAGTCAACACAAGTCACGTTGTTCTTACCGTGTACCCCCAACTGCCAAGTTTCATAGCCTGGGTGCTGTGCCTTCAACATAGGTGTCTTGGACAAGGCGTGAGTCCAGTCGGCAAACTCAATGGCATCGTAGTAGGCTTCCATGGATTCCACTGTAGTACCTTGATCCCATGGGAACTTAACAAAGCCCTTACGGCCTTCCACTTTCTCAAAGTAGTATTCTACGTGACACTGACCACAAACCATGGATTGCTTGTCTTTACGGGAGGCCTTATCAAATGGTGTACCCAGGGTATCCATGGCGCGCTCGGCAAAAGGACGGCCCAAGCGCAGCTTAGGCGAGCCTTTCTCGTGACAGTCACCACAACCTATGGCGTTAACCACTTCAGGGCCACCTTTGGCCCACTTGCCGGTGAAGTAACCATCTTCACCCTGCTCTTCAATCAGGCGAGGTACATCCGGGCTCTTACAGCTCCAGCAAGCCATTGGCATTGGGCCATCTTCGGCACTCTTTGGCGCACCGGTACGCAGGGTATTGCGCACATCTGTCACGGCATAAATGTGGCCACGAGGGGCATTGTAGTCCTTGGCGAAACCATAACCGGCCCACATGATGACCAGGTTGGGATCTTCTGCCAATACATCAACAATTTCAGAACTCTTTGCAGTGTCATGCCAACTGGCATATTGATTTTTGTACTTGTCTTTGTAGACTTCGTTGCGAGGCTCGGTCTTGTCACTCGCAAACGCACCGGCAGCCATTAGGCTTGCGGCGACCAATGCACTGAGTGCAAAGGATTTTTGGTTTAATTTTTTCACCATCTCATCTCCGTGTTACTTTATCGTTATTTGCAATAACCACGACATCTCCAAGGTCAAAAGTAGCCGCTTGAATACACCAAAAATATACCTCTTAGGGGGTATCCGGGGCGAAGTTTGCGCCAGATCAAAATGTGAAGGCGATGTTGTTCACATTTTTGTACTCTTGTTAATGTATTCAAGTGCTGGCTAATGTAGAACTCTGAGACCCAAGTCCTTTTTTATTCTCGACAATCTTATCGGCGCGTTTCCTTTCCGGTCATCGAGAGCAACACTGCAGGGACTGAGGAAACCTTAGCAAAAGTGAGTGAATATTTCATGAAACGAGGCAGTTTGACCTCTACCATTTTAGGCTTAATGCTGACCCTTATCCTGCTTTCAAGCGGTTTGGCCACTTTTGCCATTATCAATCTGTCTTACAGCCTGGGGGATGCCAGGGCGATCAACGCTTCCGGTTCATTGCGGATGCAGAGCTACCGGCTGATGTTTTATGCCAACTCCGGCAGTGAAGAAGCGCTGCAAAAAATTCGCGAATTTGAAAATACCCTCTACTCAGATGCCTTGGTGCGCTCGATGGACTGGTCATCACCTGCCAGGCTCGGGCAGCAGTACCAACTGGTGATCAGCAAGTGGAAGGTCATGAAGTACTACATAGAGCAGGAAGACTCACGCAACTATGCCTCCTCGCTGAAAGACTTTGTCGATACCATAGATTTGCTGGTATTGGAGATGGAGCACCATGCCGCCTTCAAACTAAGATTGCTGGCCATCAGCCAGATAGTAGGTCTGGGTTTGATGCTGCTGATTGCCTTTATCGCCGTGCGCTTTACCAAACGCAAGGTGGTGGTGCCGCTGCAACAGATGATGGAATCGGCCAACACTATATCCAAAGGTAACTTTGCCGTCGAAATGCCGAAGACGGAATATATTGAGCTCAGCGCTCTTTCCGATGCCCTCGACAGTACGGCTCAGGAGCTGGCAACTCTCTACGGCAACCTGGAAACTCAGGTAAAGGAGAAGACCCTGGCGTTGACCCGTGCCAACCGTGAGCTCAAGTTTCTTTATGACAATCTGGTGTTGCTGCACTCGGGCAAACTCAATTTCGAGGTGATGCGGCAGTCGCTGCTGCAACTCAAGGAGTATGAGCACCTGCAACATCTGCGGCTGATTATTCAGCAGGATGAAGATGCCATGGAGGTGATAGCTACCGACGAGGATATCTGGCCGCAATCCGGACAGACCATGCAGTTTCCGCTCAAATTTGAACAGCAGGAACTCGGCTTTCTGGAAGTGATAGGCAAGCACGATATCAATGTGCCCCTGTTTGAAAACTTCGCCATCATGCTGGCTCGCTCGATAGTGATTCACAACGCCTCCGAGCAGCGCCAACAGCTGGCTCTGCTGGAAGAGCGGGCAGTTATCGCCAGAGAGCTGCACGATTCTCTTGGGCAACTCTTGTCGTTCCTGAAAATCCAAATAAGCTTGTTGCGAAAAGGCCTCGACCAGAGCTGCAAAAGCCCGGCAGTGACCCAACAGCTCGAAGAACTCAATGAGGGGGTGACCACAGCCTACGCCCAACTCAGAGAACTGCTGTCGACCTTCCGCCTGACCGTTAAAGAACCCAATCTGCGCAACGCCCTCGAAGCCATGCTGGAGCAACTGCGCGGCCAAACAGATACAGAGCTGGAACTCAGCTATCGCCTGCCGCCACAGTTACTGGCGGCGCACCAACACATTCACATTCTGCAGCTCACCCGAGAAGCCACCCTCAATGCCATTAAACATGCAAATGCGAGTCGTATTTGTATCAGCTGCGAAAAGAACTCTGATAACATGGTGGTTATCAGTGTCGAAGACAACGGCATAGGCCTGGCGCATATCAAGGAAAGGGATCAACATTTCGGCATAGGGATAATGCACGAACGAGCCAGCCGTCTCTCGGGTATGGTTGAATTTTCCAGCAATGCGTCGGGAGGCACCAGTGTTGTCCTGACTTTCCCACCTCAGCAGGAGCCACATCATGGGTAAACCTTATTCAGTTCTGGTAGTCGATGACCATCCCTTACTGCGTCGCGGTATCTGTCAGTTACTGGCATCCGATCCTGACTTTAGTCTCTTCGGTGAAGCCGGTACCGGGCTCGACGCCCTGGCGGCTACCGCCGAAAACGAGCCGGACATTATCCTGCTGGATCTGAATATGAAAGGTATGACAGGCCTAGATACCCTGAACGCCCTGCGTCAGGAGGGAGTGACCTCCAGAATCGTTATCCTGACGGTTTCCGATGCCAAACAGGATGTTATCCGTTTACTGCGAGCCGGCGCCGATGGTTACCTGCTCAAGGATACTGAACCCGATCTGCTGCTCGGGCAACTAAAAGAAGCCATGTCCGGCCACCGAGTGATCAGCGCCGAAGTGGAAGACTATCTGTTTGAATTGAAAAATGCCGCCGACGAGGAAGCCTGGCTCGACAGCCTGACACCGAGAGAATTGCAGATACTGCAGCATCTGGCTGAAGGCCAGAGCAACAGGGTAATCTCCGAAGAACTACATATCAGCGAAGGCACGGTCAAGGTGCATGTCAAAAACCTGCTTCGCAAGGCCAATGCCAAGTCCCGCACCGAGATGGCTGTGCGTTACCTCAACCGTTAAGCCACAAAAAAGGGACGCTCCCGCGTCCCTTCTCATAGTTGCCAACGCCGCTTAATCAGCGACTCTGGTGCAGAAAGTCACACCAACTTTCAAGCACATCCTGAAAGTCTTCCAGGCCGCACCAGGCTTCTGACTCGGCATCATAGAGGGAGAGGGACTCATCCAACTCCTGACTCTCGCCGAATTCGAGCACATTGGCGTAAACACGCACCTGCTCCTGATCCAGTTGCAGCGTCAGATCCCGGCCAATCAACTGCCATTCGCGAATGCGTCCTGACTGTAAGTCTGCCAATGCCTGTTTGACCCGAGTGCAGATCTCGACGTCATCCGCCAACTCTTCAGAGAACCATTGCCCCAGTACATGATGCTCCATACTGAAGCGGGCCATTGCGGTTCCCGTCAGTGAATTGCGCCGAAATTCGTATTCCATGGTGCCACTTCTTTTGCTGTAACCAAACCTATACTAATTTTAACCCAGAGCCCCGGGGATTGCCCATAGTTATGCCCATGCTTTACTTTCTATAGCCGTATTCCTCAGTTAGCTCTGCTCTGAGCCATTTAAGCCATTGAAGATTGGCAATGGCATAGTGATGCTACAGCGAGACAAGTTGGTGTAATCATCGAATGGCTGACAAATTCCCAAAGCGCGAGTCGAAAAAGCGCGCATGCGGCGCAAGCCAATGTCGCTTTATCCCGATCCCCCCCATGACCTTACTTGCCTGCCGAGCTTTTCATTGCCACTGAATGAGTAAATTCCTATGCCCAATGGTATAACTAGGTTAGCTTGAACTAAAGCAAATCTATGAGAGTGAATCTATGGCCGAAAAACAGTTTTGTGCCTTGCTGCTCAGTGGAGAGATGGCAAGCAAGGAATTGACGCTGCAACAGGTCAGCGACTGGCAACCGGAGCAGGGCATACTCTGGCTACATCTGGACTATAAGAAGAAATCCAACCGTCAGTGGTTGCAACAACACAGCGGCCTGGAAGCGCTGGAAGTGGCTGCCCTGTTGGCACAGGACACTCGCCCCAGGGTGGTACAATCCGGCCACGGGCTACTGCTGGCACTCCGGGGGGTCAATCACAACCCCGGGGCTGACCCGGAAGACATGGTGTCGATACGCCTCTACCTGGACAATCACAGAATAATCAGCACCAGCAGTCGCGAGCTATTATCGGTCAATGACATCATCCAAAGCGTCGGCCAAGGCGCTGGCCCCGGCAACACAGGAGAATACTTGTTGACGTTGACGCAGCGGCTCACCCAGCGGAAGACGGAGTTTATCGACCGGCTGGAGGAAACCGTCGACGACCTGGAAGACAAGGTCATGGCCGGTAACGACAAGGATCTGCGCAGCGACATCGCCGAGCTCAGGCGCCAGATAGTGGTGGTCCGGCGCTACCTGGCGCCGCAGCGGGAAGCCTTTAGCCGCCTGCTGGCAGACTCGGCCAAGATATTTGATGAACAGCAGCGGCTTAAATTCAACGAAATCAACGATCAACTCATTCGCAGCATCGAAGATCTGGACGCAATAAGAGACAGAGCCAGCGTCACCCAGGAGGAGTTGCAAAACCGTCAGGCCGAGGCCGTCAATCGCCGCCTCTATTTCCTGTCGCTGATCAGCGCCGTCTTCCTGCCACTGGGGTTTCTCACAGGTCTGCTCGGGGTCAATATCGCCGGGATCCCGGGCGCCGATGTCGGCTGGGCCTTCGGAGCCTTTTGCCTATTTCTGCTGATATTGGTGGGAGGACAGTTGTGGCTGTTCTATCGCTATAAGTGGCTTTAGAATCAATGACGCAAGCAGTGGTCGTAAAGAAGAAAGGACGCCGGCGGCGTCCTTTTCAATATCGGGTATCCACTTTTCGTATAAAAGAAGGGATTACTTGGCAGAAGCCTCGGCTTCGGTCGGTTCTACAGGGGCATCGGCCTTCTTGACCTTGAGCAACTCGACTTCAAAGATGAGTGTTGAGTTGGCTGGAATAGTGCCCATGTCACGCTCGCCATAGGCCAGCTCTGATGGGATTACGAAACGATACTTGGCGCCGACCGGCATCAACTGTACACCTTCGGTCCAGCCCGGGATCACCCGGTTCAGGGCAAATTCTGCCGGTTCACCGCGGGAGTAGGAGCTGTCAAACTCAGTGCCGTCGATCAGAGTACCACGGTAGTGAACTGTCACTACGTCTTCGGCGGCCGGCTTCTCACCCTCGCCTGGAGTCAATACTTCATATTGCAGACCGGATTCAGTGGTGATCACACCTTCTTTGGCCTTGTTCTGTTCCAGATAGGCTTTGCTTTCCTGCATCGACTTGGCCGCCATTTCCTGAACCTTGGCCATACGTTTTTCATTCAGCTTTTGATCCAAACCTTCAAGCACTTTCTGCATCTCATCTTCTGTCAGTTGCAGCTCGTCTTTCAGACCCTGTTGAAAACCTGTCACAATCAAAGCACGATCGACTGAGAAACCCAGCTCTTCCTGTTCTTTGATATGACCGGCCATATAGCGGCCGATAGAGGCGCCCACGCTATAGGCTTCTTTCTGCTCGACAGAGCTCAGTTCCACCTTGTCGGCACTCGCTGTTTTTTGTTCTTGGTTACAAGCGGAAAGGCCGAATAGAGCCAGCGCGACCAGTGAAATTTTGTAAATCGGTTTCATTAAAGGCATCCTCAGGATCTTCAAATGGTTACAATTAACCCAAAATATGTAAGACGACTCACTTTATACCAGTTAACTTTGAGATACAAAGCAGATTATCCATACTGGTTAACAAGGGAAAGCGGTCAACAAGCCGAGCCCCTTGTATGGAAGTGACAGCGTTTTACCCTTACTCAAAATGACAAGTCGAGGCGGTATAAGTTCATGGCAATAAACAGATTGCTACTTATTTGCACGCTCAGTTTTACTCTGCTGGGCCTTGGTGCCTGCCATCCAGGCCCGGATAGCAGCCAATCCTTGGCGGCCGATCCCAGCTACAGCGCCAGCCTCTCTGCCGATGGCCGCTACGCTTTGATAAGCAGCAAAGAGGGGATCAGGCTTTGGGATCTCAAACAAGGCGCTGTCAAGTATCAGTGGGCTCAAGGCAGTGCAGCCAACGATGTGATCGCCACTGATATTTCGGTAAATGGAGAATATGCGGTGACGTTAAGCCGCGATTCAGTTGCACTGTGGAAAATCGCCGACGGCCGGGCGGCGGGTTGGTGGTCACTGCCGGCAGTAGCCCAGGCTGTGGCCGTGGCCGACAACGGCCAGTTGCTGGTGGGGTTGGCCGATGGCGCGGTAATGTCGCTGACCCCGACCACAGGTGTGCTGGTGAAATTTCTTGGCCACAGCGAAAAGGTTAACAGCGTTGCCCTCTCTGCCGATGGCCGCCTGGCATTGACCGGCGCCAACGATGCCACCGCCCTGCTATGGCGCACCCAGGATGCTCAGGTACTGAGGCGCTGGCAGATGGACTCCAGGGTACTGAAGGTTGCCCTCAGCCGCAGCGGTAACCTCAGCTTAGTGTCCGACAGTACCGGCAATGCCGACATTTGGCACAATGACTCAGGGAAACTGGTCAGCTCGCTGGCGATAGTACGGCGGCAAATGAACTTTTCGGCGGCGCGCTTTATCCAACAGGAGCAGGCCTTGTTAACCGGCACACCAGCCAGAGAATTGAGTCTGTGGCAGGTCGATTCGGGGAAAAGAGTCGCCGACTGGCAAGTTTCACTGCCAAAAAAGCCTTTGCCCCAAAGCGCCGTAGTATACTCAGTGTCTGAATCCGACAACGGCCAACTTCAAAGTATCAGTAGTGCCAGCTTGCTGGAACGCTGGTCGGCGCCAACACAGAGGTAAGTAATGCAAGCAATCCCGGACAGGATCGAAGAACTCGAAACCAAGCTGTCATTTCAGGAAGCCACACTGGAAGAATTGAGTCAGGAGATTTTCGAACTCAATAAAGTCGTAGCTGAACAGCAGTTTCAGATCCAGTTGTTAATCAGTAAACTCAAGGCGGTAGAGCCAAGCAATATAGCGTCTCAATCGGAAGAAACGCCGCCGCCTCACTACTGAGTCGAATAAAGGGGGATAAGGATGTTAGCCATAGCAACCCACGGAGAACGTATTCTGGGGCAGACTGCCCAGCCGGTTCAGCGATTCGATGAACCTTTGGCAGCCCTGACCGAGAAAATGCTCGAGACCATGAAACTGGCACAGGGCGTTGGCATAGCTGCGCCTCAGGTAGGCCAAGGTATCCGCTTGTTTATTATGGCACCCCATCCCAACGACAGATACCCGGATGCGCCTTTGATGGCGCCCCAGGTGGTGATCAACCCACAGATACTCAAACGCTCAAGCAAGATACTGGCCGGGGAAGAGGGTTGCCTGTCTCTGCCCGGCGAAAGAGTACAGATTCTGCGTCATGAAAGCATAGAGGTACGTTATCAGGATCTCAGTGGCGAGTGGCAGCAGGAATGGTTACAGGGCTTTATCGCGCGCATTTTTCAGCATGAATATGATCATCTGGAAGGGCTCACCTTGAGAGAACGACTGGAGATCCAAAACCAAGGAGCCGGCTCTTGAAGTCAGGCAAGTTACTGCTGCCACTGCTGTTGTCATTGAGCCTCACTGGCTGCGCCTTCAACAGTGTATTAGTCAACTATCCATCCCAGTTGGCAGGCGTTCGCGCCGAGCTCAACTCATCAAAGCCGGGCAATGCAGCCAAAGAACTGGCAAATGGCATAAACGGCCGCGATGGCCTGCTCTATGCCCAGGAAGCGGGGCGCGCCGCCCAGATAAGCGGCAATTTCGCCGCCAGCAAAGACTATTACCAAAGCGCCATAGCCGCCTACCAAGCCTTTGACGATAAGGCCAAGCTCAGTTTATCCGGACTGGGTTCCCAAGGCGGCAGCCTGCTGCTGAACGACAATATCATTCCCTATCGCGGTCCCGGGTATGAGCGCATCATGCTGCACCAGTATCAGGCTCTCAATTATCTGTTTGCCGGCGATGCCGAAGGCGCGTTGGTTGAGGTACGTCGCAGCAATGAACTGCAATCGCTGGAGCAGCAAAGGTATGAGAAATCCAGCAGTGCGGTGCAACAGATGGCCAACGGCACCATCAGCGCCGAAATGGATAAACTGGGCAAGGCCGCCGGCAATGTCACCAGCTCGTTTTTGAACGCCTACAGTTACTACACCACAGGGGTACTGCACGAAATCCTTGGTGAGCGCAACGATGCCTTTATCGACTATCGCAAGGCGGCGCAGATTATGCCGGACAACCCTTATCTGCAGCAGGATCTGGTGCGCTTGGCCAAAGAGCTTGCCATGCCTCAGTATGATGAGTTCAAACGCCGTTGGGGAGAAGCGCCCTCGCCTGCCAAGGGACAAGGCCAGGTCATCTTGCTGTTGGAGCGCGGCTTTGTGCCCGCCAAAGAGAGCCTAACGGTTCCCTTCACCATTCACGGCAATTGGCAAACTGTCTCTCTGCCCACCTATATGCCCTCCAGAGTACCGGTCAACAGTGCCAATATCCGTGGCTTGTCAAAACCTATGACTGCAGCCCCGATAGCCAATATAGATGCCTTAGCCATCACGGCGCTCAAGGAGGAACTGCCCTATCTGCTGGTGCGTCAGGCCGCCAGGGTCTATGCCAAGTCGGAAATGGCCCGCAAGGCAGAGCGCAAAGACGGCTCGGACCTTGGGGTGATCGCCATGCAGATATTCAACGTGGTTACAGAGCAGGCCGATCGCCGCAGTTGGCTCACGTTACCGCGCCAAGCACAGATAGCAAGGCAGTTTGTCGATGCCGGCAGCTATCAACTGACCCTGGATAATCAGGGCACGGAAATTCAGGTTCAGAGTGGCAAGACCACTCTGGTCTGGGCAATAGACACTGGCAATGTCACACGTTTTTATACAAAATTGATTTGATAACCTTGAAATGGAACTGACTATGAAACACTTGAAGCTGATACTGATACTGGCAATGGCTATGGGCATGGCAGCCTGTCAATCCAAAGTGGAATACGGTGATGCCACTGAGGTAGAGACAGTGAATGAAAACTTCGGTTCGACAGATCTGCAAGCCATTGCCGCCAAAATGGTCGACAGCATGCTGACTTTCCCGCCTGTGGTGGCCATGACAGCCAACGACAGACCTATCATCTTTGTCGACAAGATCAAGAACAAGACCTCTGAGCATATAGATACTGAGTCAGTGACCGACTCCATCAGCAACAAGCTGCTGCGCTCAGGCAAGTTCCGTTTTATCGATATGACCAAGGTGGATTCAGTGCGCAAGCAACTGGACTACCAGAACAACGCCGGCATGGTTGACCCATCCACCGCCATCAAGTTCGGTCGTCAGATAGGCGCTCAATACATGCTCTACGGCAACCTTTCCAGCATAGTTAAACAAAATGGCAGCACCCGTGATGTCTACTACAAGATGACTATGCGCCTGATGGATCTGGAAACCGGCTTAATCGAATGGTCCGATGAAAAAGAGATCCGCAAAGTGAAGTCCAAGTCCTTCCTCGGGCTCTAACCAAGTCTAACGCTCCTTCCCAAAAGCCGCTGTCACAGCGGCTTTTTTGTAACATTTCTCCTTTGTTCTTTGGCGGCAAATAGCGTAATTTATGCCGCGGGCACCAAGCCTGAGAGGGTATTAATCCTAAGTGTATTCCTCCCCTTTCATTCCTGTTGTGAGGGAAAACACCGACACCCAATGGTAAAACAATAAAAAGCAAGGAATCTGTTTGTGAAATCTCTTCCCCGGTTGTTTGGTCTCAGCCTGTTGGCTGCCGGACTACTGACACTCAGCGGCTGCAGCAGCACTCAATCCTCTGCCGGTGTGCGTGATGGCAGCAGTTATATCAGCGAGCAACAGGCGATGGCCCGCTCTGCCAGAGTCAGCAATGTCAGCTATGAACTGGACTTTACCTTGGATGGTAGCGAGCGATTTGCCAACCGCACCCTGGTACGTTTCAGTCTCAGCGATACCCAACAGCCCTTGACACTGGACTTGAGCAAGGCGCAGATCACCAGCCTTAAGATCAACGGCCACAGGCTCTATCCCAAATACAATGGCGCCTACCTGGAGATCAGTGCCAAGTTGCTGCTCAAAGGCGACAATGAGATAGAAGTCAGCTTCACACGCCAGCACTCCACCAATGGTGAAGGACTGCATCGCTTTGTGGATCCCGTCGATGGCAAGGTCTATCTCTACTCTCACTTTGAGCCCGCCGCCGCGCAGCAGATGTTTGCCGTATTCGATCAACCGGATCTCAAGGCCAGCTACAAGTTAACCGTCAGAGCCCCCAAAGACTGGCAGGTGATCAGCGCCACCCAAGAATTGAGTGTGACCCCGGAGGGTAACAGCCAGCTGTGGCAGTTTCCGGCAACGCCCAAGTTGAGCCCCTACAACTTTTCCATGCATGCCGGCCCTTACCACGTCTGGCAAGACAACAGCGGCAAATACCCCATGCGCCTGTTTGCCCGCCAATCTGTGGCGGCCCAGGTCAATGCCGCCGACTGGTTCAGATACACAGGCGCCGGGCTTAAGTTTTTTGACGACTATTTCGGTATCGACTACCCCTTTAAAAAATACGATCAGCTGCTGGTGCCTGACTTCCTCTATGGTGCCATGGAAAATGCTGCTGCCGTCACCTTTGCCGAAGGGCGTTTTCTTGGCAGTGGTGAGATGACAGCCAATCAGCGCCAGCGCTTGGCGTCTGTGATCATGCATGAAATGGCGCACCAGTGGTTTGGCGATCTGGTGACCATGAAATGGTGGAACGGTCTGTGGCTCAATGAAAGCTTCGCCTCCTTTATGGGCATGCTGGCGAGCGCCGAGGCCACTGAGTTTGACAATACCTGGCGCAGTTTTTACGCCAGGGGCAAACAGAGTGCCTATCAACAGGACTCAGGCGTTACCACCCACCCCATAGAAGTGCCAGTGGCCAGTAGTGCCAACGCCTTCGATAATATCGATGCCATCACTTATCAGAAAGGGGCCGCGGTTCTGATTCAACTGCGTCACCTGCTTGGGGAGCAAACCTTCCGCCGTGGCGTCAGTGAATACCTTAAACGCTACTCCTGGCAAAACGCCACACTGGAAGACTTCATTAGCAGTCTCGGCCAGGCCGCCAAGCGGGATCTGAGCCAGTGGACCCGGGATTGGCTCTACAGCGCCGGTGTCAACAGCCTCAAGGCCGAGTTCCAGTGCCAAGATGGCCGCATCAGTGAATTTGCCCTGTTGCAGTCAACAAGCGATCCCGCCTACCCGACTCTCAGAGAGCAAAAAGTTCAGCTAGCCTTACTGAGCAATGGCCGCCATGAGATGCACCTGCTGCAAACTCTGGCCGTTAGCTACCAAGGTGAAAAAACCTTGGTGCCGCAACTTACAGGAGCATCCTGTCCTGATTTGGTTTATCCCAACTATCAGGACTGGGGCTATGTCAAAGTCGAGCTCGACCCTCGCTCGTTCGATACCGCCTTCAATCACCTGGCCAGGGTAGAAGATCCCCTGCTGCGCGCCATGCTCTGGCAAAGCCTGTGGGACAGTGTCCAGAGCGGTAAGTTGCCTTTGAACAAGTATCTGGAAACCGTGCTTATCAATGCTCCCAAAGAGAGCGATTACACCCTGCTGGGGCAAATTCTCGGCAATATGCGCTACAGCAAGGCCTTGCTCGAGTCGATGGCTCCGATTCACTCGGCCTATGCCGAGCGCGCCATCAGAGCGCTGGCGCAGATGAGCCTGCGTCTGACCATGCAAAACGCGGATAATAAAGATCTGCAGCGGCGCTGGTTCGATGCCTATGTGGACTTTGCCCGCGACGGGGACTCGCTGGATCACCTGCTGTCACTGCTGCAGGGCTACAGTAAGATAAAGGGAATAGAGCTGGATCAAGATACCCGCTGGCAGCTTATCTATCAGTTGAACCGTTACGATTACCCCACCAGCAAACTTCTGCTGCAGCAAGAAGCCAAACTTGATATCAGCGATTCAGGGCAAAAGGCGGCCATCGCCGCCGAAGTAGTGCGTCCGGACACCGCCGGTAAACGCCGCTGGCTGGAAAAAATCAACCATTCGGCGCTGCCGTTTGCCAAGCTGAGGGTGGCGATGGAAAACCTCTATCCCAGCAGCCAAGGGCAACTGCAGGCCAGCACCGCAGAGCAGCGCTTGAATCAGTTAGCCACTCTGGACGCCGAAAAAGACCCGGTATTTATGCGCAGTTACGCGCCGGCATTATTACCGCGTCAATGCAGTCACGCCTCAGTGCTGCGGCTCGAAAAAGCCTTGCAGGCCAACCCAGAGCTATCGGCCCAGACCCAGCGCAATCTCAAGCAAGCAATAGAAAGGGAGCGGCACTGCGTGTTGATAAAAGAAACCCTTAAGCCTTAATTGGCAAAGTAAGTTCAAGGGCCTCAATGAGGCCCTTGGCGTATTATTGGTCCAACCGAGCCACACAATAGTGCCGTAATGTGCGAGAATAATGTGCCAAAATATTCAATATGCTTAACACCCAAGGAGTCATTATGGGATTAATGAGTCTGGTAGCCGTCATAGCCATAGGCTTTTTTGCCATGGTACTCATCAAGGATTACAACAGTAAGCAGCAAGACGGTCAAAGCCGTGAGATAGAAAAACTGCAACGGGAAGTGGACGAACTGAAGCAGCGGATTGCCAACCTGGAAACCATAGTTACAGACAAGAGCTACGATCTGAAGGACAAGATCAATCGACTCTAAGACTAACGCAATGGTTCCTCTTCAGTATATCCGGAACAAGATACTGTATTAATTAAGTTAGTTGTCATAATTTTACTATCCGGCTGTCATTTAGCATCCTTAGCTTAAGAAATACCATGCTCGTCAGGCGAGTAAACTCCTGTGCGAAATAGCAAAAGGATCTGCTTAATGAAGGTTTTTCACTCCCAAACAACGTCGGCATTACTTGGCTCTGTACTGCTTGGTCTGTTGCTCGGTGGCTGCAACAGCAATGACAACAACGCCAATACTTCAACTCCGGCTCAGGATCAGCAGGAGAAAGTTGGCGCCAACCTGGGCCCCCGTCCCCTGTTTCTGGTAAATGACATGGATGAAGGGCCGCTCAAAGATAAACTGGCACAATGCAGCAAGGGGCCCTTTTATCGCACCGACTTCAGCATAGGCCACCGCGGCGCCTCCATGCAGTTTCCAGAGCACACCAAAGAAGCCTATTTGGCGGCTATAGATGCCGGCGCCGGGATAGTGGAATGTGATGTCACCTTCACCGCCGATAAACAGCTGGTTTGTCGGCACTCCCAATGCGATCTGGCCACAACCACCAATATCCTCGGCATCCCTGAGTTGGCAGCCAAATGCCGTCAGCCTTTCTCTCCCGCCGATGCTGCCAATGGTATTAACGCCAGCGCCGAGTGCTGTACCAGCGATATCACCCTGGATGAATTCAAACAGCTTTGCGGCAAGATGGATGGTTTTAATCCCAAGGCCACCACGGCGCAAGCATTTATGGAGGGCACTCCTGCCTGGCGCACGGATCTTTACGCCAGTTGCGGCACATTGATGACCCATGCCGAGAGCATAGCTCTGTTTAAAGAAGCCAAGGTCAAGATGACGCCTGAACTTAAGGCTGCCAGCGTGCCCATGCCCTTCGATGGCTTCAGCCAACAGGACTATGCTCAGAAGATGATCGACGAATATCAGGCCGCCGGGGTGCCGGCAAAAGACGTCTATCCCCAGTCATTTAATCTGGAAGATGTGCAGTACTGGTTGGCCAATAATACCGATTTTGCCAGGCAGGCCGTCTATCTGGATGGCAGGTATGACTCGGACAGCAGCTTTAACCCCAATGATATGGGCCATTGGCAGGCCGATATGCAAAGGCTCAAGGCGCTGGGAGTCGAAATCATTGCGCCGCCCTTGTGGGTATTAGTCGTTCTGGATGACAGCGGCAAAATAGTTCCCTCGGCCTATGCTCTGGCGGCCAAGGAAGCCGGGCTTAAAATAATCACTTGGTCACTGGAGCGATCCGGCCCCCTGGCACAAGGCGGTGGTTGGTACTACCAAAGCATCAGCGGCAACATTAATAACGATGGCGATGTTTATCAACTACTGGATGTACTGGCCAAAGAAATAGGAGTACTGGGGGTCTTCTCCGATTGGCCGGCGACCGTAACTTACTATGCCAACTGCATGGATATCTAGCCATTGCTGACAACAAAGAGGGCGCCCATCGGCACCCTCTTTGTATTGGATTTTTTATCAGAGAAACAGCTCTTTGATATTTTTGAGATCGCCCTTACCTTCGGCCAGCTCTTGTGCACTCAGGCCAGAAACTTCATGGGGGAATACCAGCCATTCATCCGAGGCGTGGATATAGTAGTCGGGCTTCAGTGGCACCGCAGTATTCTGTGGCTTGTAGTAAGGACAAGCGATACGGATATCCTTGGGCATATTCAGACGCATGGATTGACTGAGCTTTTCCTTGAGAGCAAAAACGCTGCGCCCGGAATCGAAGACATCATCAACAATCAACAAACCATCATCGGCATTGGCATTTTCAACAATGTAATGCAGACCATGAACCTTGATCTCCTTGCTCTGCTTGTCTGTACCTATGCCGTAATAGGATGAAGTGCGCACCGCTATATGGTCGGTTTCCACCTTTTTGAAGTCGAAAAACTCCTGTACCGCGATCCCTATTGGAGCGCCGCCACGCCAGATCCCAACAATAAACTGCGGCCGAAAACCACTGTCATAGACCTGTGCAGCCAGACGAAATGAATCCTCCAGCAATTCCTGAGCGGTAATAAAGCGTTTTTCTATCATAGGTATACGACCCCATCTTGTTCTATTTTGTGTGCTTCGCTGTCTGCTTTGGCAGGTACTGAATTGGAGGCCTGTTCCAAAATCCGGAGTGGGCTTCCACCATTGTAGGCAGGCAGAGGATTTTGGGCGCGCATTTTATAACAAATTTTTCCTCGGTGCTGTGCCAAATGCACATTCTTGTGTCTCAGGCGACAAAAAATCTTCTCTAGTTGCTCAGCCCTAATTGAGCAATCTCTACTTTATTCATTCAAGCATGTTCAATTAATAAATAACAAACTAATTAACAATGTTTTTTTAACACCAAACGAATCACAAATGAATACTTAAGCATTTTTTATGATTAGTTATTGATTGAGATATGGGAACTGGCTATAGTGCCAGTCATACGGTTCCTCAAGAGTATCTCCAAGATGAAAAAATCCCTGCTTATGGCCACTATCACGGCCTTGCTGTTGACCGGCTGCGGTAAAGATCAAGATGTACTGGTCGTCGGCACCAATGCCGCTTTCCCACCATTTGAATACATGGGGGGCGCCAATGGTGATGAGGTAAAAGGGCTGGATATCGACATTGCCAAGGCGATTGCCGCCGATGCAGGTAAAACCCTCAAGGTAGAAAACCTCAAGTTCGACTCTCTGATAGTGGCGCTGAACTCAGGCAAAATCGATTTTATCGCCTCTGGTATGACAATCACGGATGAGCGGCAAAAGAGTGTCAACTTCTCTACGCCATACTATGAAGCCACCCAAGTGGTGATAGTCAATCAGGACAGCCAGGTATTCAACACTCCGGCTGATCTTGCCGGCAAGAAGATTGCGGTGCAGTTGGGCTCTACCGGCGACATCATGGCCAAGGAACTCAAGGCCGAAGTCGTAGCTTTCAATACGGGTTTTGAAGCCTTTATGGAGCTGAAAAACCACAAGGTAGACCTGGTACTGTTCGACAGCCAACCGGCAGCCACTTATCTGGCCAAGAACCCCACTCTCAAACAGTTGGATATCGACTTCTCACCCGAATTTTACGGTATTGCAGTTGCCAAAAATCAACCCGAACTGCTCAGCCAGATCAATGCCACACTGGTACGGCTACAAAGCTCAGGCGAATACCAACAACTCCTTGAAAAATATCAGAAGTAGTCTTAGATGGATGCAATAATCTCTTCGCTGTTTACCCCCATAGGGGAAGACGGCATGATCGGTATTTTGCTGATCCTAAACGGCCTCAAGGTCACCTTGACTGTGACCTTCTTCGCCATGATCCTCGGCGCCATTCTCGGGGTGCTCACCACCTTGATGGGCATGTCCGAGCGCTGGTATCTGCGCTGGCCGGCCAAGCTGTATGTCGGGGTGATCCGCGGTACTCCTGTAGTAGTGCAACTGGTGATCCTCTACTTTATTGTGTTGGCCGCCATGGATGTCGACAAGGTGACCGCCGCCATCATCGCCTTTGGCCTCAACAGCGGCGCCTACATCAGTGAGATCATCCGCGCCGGTATCCAGGCGGTCGACAAGGGCCAGGCCGAGGCCGCCCGCTCTTTAGGGATGAGCCATTCACTGACCATGCGTGAAGTCGTGTTACCGCAGGCAATCAAGAATATTCTGCCGGCGCTCGGCAATGAATTTATCGTGCTCTTGAAAGAAACCGCCGTCATCGGCTTTATCGGTGGCGTGGATCTGATGCGCGCCGGTGAAATCATCCGCAGCCGAACCTTCGAAGATGTGGTGCCGCTGCTGACTTGTGCCCTTATCTATTTGTTATTGACCTACAGCTTCACCTGGCTGTTGGGTAAGTTTGAAGCGAGGCTGAAACAAAGTGATTGAGATAACCAACCTGCATAAGTCCTACGGCAAACTGGAAGTACTCAAAGGCATAGATCAGCATATCGCCAAGGGAGAAGTGGTCAGCATCATAGGCCCAAGTGGTAGTGGCAAGAGCACTTTTCTGCGTTGTATCAACCTGTTGGAGCAACCGACTGAAGGCGAAATACGGATAGCCGGTGAATCGATAACGGCGCCTGGCGCCTGTGTCGACAAGCTCAGGCAGAAAGTGGGCATGGTATTTCAGCACTTTAACCTGTTTCCCCACAAGACGGTATTGGCCAACCTAACGCTGGCACCGGTCAAGCTGGGATTGATGAGTTTGGCCGAGGCCGAAGCCAAGGCTTTGGGATTGCTGGCTAAGGTTGGTCTGGCAGATAAGAAAGATGCCTATCCATCCAGCCTGTCCGGCGGCCAGAAGCAGAGGGTGGCCATTGCCAGAGCCCTAACCATGTCTCCGGAGCTGATGCTATTTGACGAACCTACCTCGGCGCTGGATCCGGAAATGGTCGGCGATGTGCTGGACGTAATGCAATCTCTGGCTCGCGACGGCATGACCATGGTGATAGTCACTCACGAAATGGGGTTTGCCCGCGAGGTGTCTGACAGGGTGATCTTCATGGATGAAGGAGTGATCCAGGAAGCGGGCACACCGGAGCAGATTTTTAACGCGCCGCAAAATCCCCGAACTCAAGGTTTCCTTGCCAAGGTGCTGCGCTGATCACAAGGTAACTTTTTAGTACAAAAGTGCCATAAATCTGCCATCGTTTCTCTCTATGTTGGGTGCTTTCCCAAACGCCCAATATAGAGAGGTTATTCTTGCGTCAATCCCATCAAGTCGCAGCATTGTCACTGCTGTCTCTGGCCCTGCTGGCCGGCTGTAACTCAGATAACGACACTCAAACTCCGGAGCCGGTAACGGGTCGCTGGCTCAAAGGCGATCTTCATGTTCACACCGCGGTTTCCCAGGATGCCAGAGAGACCCAGGCCGATATTCTCAAGTGGGGCTTCGAGGACTTTGGCCTGGATTATATGAGCCTGACCAACCATATGCGCAACAACAGCCAGGACAATGACGATAACGACCTAGGCGGCATTCTCTTCTATGATGCCCTCACCCGCTACGAAAAACCCGGACTCGCCAGCCTGATGCCCAACTACCCGGGCAAGTTGGTTTACTCCGGCTTTGAGTGGGATATGCCGACTCACGAGCACTTCAATATCGTCATCCTGGCCGATGAACAGCAGACTCTGGATGCGATTAAAACCTTCGAGTACAGCTTCAGCGCCAAGAATGAGCCGGAGGATTTCGCAGCCGAAGATCTCGCCGCCTGGGAGGCCGCCGGCGTCAAGCGTCAGAATCAAACCCATGCAGATGCCGTAGCGGCGCTTGCCTGGCTACAGCAACATTTTCCCAAACAGAGCTACGGCATGCTCAATCATCCCAGACGCTATCTCGACAGCTACACCATAGCCGAAGTCAGGGAGCTTCATGATGCCGCGCCTGAGGTCTTCTTCCTGGTGGAAGGTATGGTTGGCGGCCAGTTCAGTGGCAACCGCGGTGACTATGGTGACAGCTCGAGCGGTGTTTACGGCGGTGTCGATCCCGTCGTTGCCGAAGTCGGCGGTTGGTGGGATGCGCTACTGGGAGAAGGGCGCAGAATTTGGAACATGGGTAACTCGGATATTCACTTCAAGACCAGGCCACCCTACGCCAGCAGTTATTATCCCGGCGAATATGCCAAGAATTACACCTGGGTTGAGGGTGAAGGTACCCAGGCACTGCTTGAAGGGCTACGCTCGGGGAACAGCTTTGCGGTATTTGGCGATCTCATCGACGGGCTGGATTTCCAGATGAATAGCGGTGAGCAAACCATCACTATGGGACAAACCTTGAGCGCCAAGGCCGGCGACAAGGTCACTATCAATATCAGGTTCCGCAGCCCTGAGCTAAATAACAAGGAAAGCGATATCGGCAATGAACACTACGCTGGCATTAATCCTGGAGTACATCATATCGATTTGATTGCCGGTGATATCGGTGAGCGAGCCAAGCCGGGAACGGCTGCCTGGCAAAAGGAAACCAACGACAGCACCCGGGTGATTAAGTCATTCACCCAGGCTGACTGGCAAAAAGACAGCGATGGTTTCTACAACATGAGCTTCAGCTTTATCGCCGATGGTAAGCAGTATTTCCGCCTGCGTGGTACTAACCTGGATTACAACGTCAACGGCTTGACCAACAAGGGCACACCTCTGCGTTCAAAGGTACTGCCTCAGGCTGAAGGGGAGCAGGTGCAGCAATGGTACAACGACATCAATGAGCGTAACTACGGCGATCTCTGGTTCTATTCCAACCCGCTGTTTATCACCACCCAATCCTGAAGTAATTTCTGTTCTCAGGCGGGACGCGGCAACTGCCCGTCCCGCAAAAAGTCTTTTAAAAACCAGGTCAATGGCATGCTGCGGCTATTACGACGACTGAAAGCAACCTTGTCTGCGGAGCTTTGACAGAGCCAATATTCACACTCCTGCGGCTCGGTTGATAGCAACACCAAAGGATCGTGCAGCGCCAAATTGACGCCCTTTTCAGCTCTGGCCGACGTGTAGCGGATCATCTGTGCCTGCTGTTGCAGCAACCAGGCCCCCAAAGCCTGGGTATAGGCATAGCTCGATTTGTGAGTCAATTGCTGCTGCAATTCCGGCCCCTGCAATAGCGTCAAGTCAGCACAATCGCGGGCATTGATATCCACAGAGTACAACATATGCTCAGAGCGCAGCGGCTCCAGATAAGGCTCCAACATATCGGCCATAAAGACAAAACGATAATAGGCGACTTCGGCCAAACAGGTCTGCCAGGATTCACTGGCATAAAAGAAGCTTTCCATTGTGATACTGCCAAAGCGCGAACCATGGCGCAGCGGCGGATAACGAAACGGGGTCTTGAGCAGATAATGCAAGTGCTCAGTCCCGCTTCGGTAAGGCGGTTTAACCTCATCGAGCAGGGATTCAAGCAGCATCTGTTCGTCAAAATCATCCACCAGACTCAGGGTGGCGGCTTCTTCCTGGGACTCGACCAGGCGATAACCGCGGCCAAAGTAGTGGCGAGGAAAAAAGTCCTGCGGCTCTAACGCACTAAAATCCATTTTCAGTTGTTTGTCTCCTGTCACCGGTTATGGCTGTCAGACCTTGCCTCTCATAGCATCCAGATATTGGTTAACACTCACCAGACCAACCACGGTTTGCAATAAAGTCTTGGGGGTTCCATTCAGCGCCTTGTTGGGACTGTTGAGCCAGTGACGCATAAAGGCTTTTTCACCACCCGCTATGGCATACAGCGAGCGATATAGACGGATAAGTTGCAACTGCAACTCCCCCTGCTTGGAATCGGGTTTAAACCCCTTGCCGCTGTTACGGCTCAAGGTGCTGGGATTTACGCCTATGATACGGCTGGCCTCGGCCTGGGTAAGTTGTAACTCGCTGCAAGCATTGGAAAACGCCTTGAACAATACCTCGGCTGCATTGGCTTTCTCTAGGGTATTCATCTTTGCTGCTCCGCCATAAACCTGTCCATATATTAGCCAGCTAGCACGGCAAACGCAATTTAAGACTTAATATAAATGCAAAAGCAACCCCACTGACACCAATTGGTGGTTCCCACCAGCGTACTTTCAATTTATTTTTGATATAGCTTGCAGCAGAAACACTGTTGTAAAGCGCAACAGAGATCGTAGAATGCCAAAACAATTTCAGCCTCATTTGTCCGGAGCAGTGACATGACAGATCTGACATACCTTGCCAAAAAGCGCTATACCACCAAGGCTTTTGATCCCAACAAGAAGATCCCCCAGGATAAAATTGAAGATCTGCAGAGTCTGCTGCAGTTCAGCCCCTCCTCGGTGAACTCCCAGCCATGGCACTTTGTACTGGCCGCGACAGATGAAGGCAAAGCCAAAATTGCCGAGTCTACCGCAGACTATGGCTTCAACACGCCAAAGATCCTCAACGCTTCCCACGTGATTGTGCTCTGTACCCGCAACAACATGGACGAAGCCCATCTGCTGCGTCTGCTTGAGCAGGAAGAGGCCGATGGCCGCTTCGCCGACGAAAACGCCAAACAAGGCCAACACAACGGCCGCTCTTTCTTCACCAATATGCACAAGTTCGAACTTAAGGACCTGCAGCACTGGATGGAAAAACAAACCTATCTGGCGCTGGGTACTCTGCTGCTGGGCGCCAGCGTATTGGACATAGATGCCACTCCTATTGAAGGCTTCGATGCCAGCAAACTCAATCAGGTTCTGGGTTTGAGAGAACAAGGCCTGACGGCCAGCGTGGTTGTGGCCCTTGGCTACCATGACGAGTCAGACTTCAACGCCAAGCTGCCCAAGTCTCGCCTGCCTCAGGAAGAGCTGTTTACCAAAATTTAAGCGAGGTCTCCTTCCCTGCTTTTCTTTCAGAACCCGGCTCCACGCCGGGTTCCATTATTTTCACCTTGCACCCACGGACACCTGTGGCATAGTAGATTTTATCGTCAGTTCAGGATGAATGATTGCTACCATGCTGCTTGCCAAACCCGCGCTGAACCAGGCCGACGTTACTGAAGTCAAGCCGACCCGACTCAAGGGCGATAACCCGCTTATCTGGCCAATTCTCGGTTTGCTCAAACGCAGCAACCGCTCCTGGAAGGTGCATCACCTCGCCACCGAATTACAGCAGCAGGGACTGATGCACGACTTGGATCCTCTGCCCGAGAAAGATCTGTTCAAACGCAATTTTCTGCTGATGAATGCCCTCTATGAACTGCAACACATACTGCTGCCGGGCCAATGGCTGCAGGTAGAAGCCATGGATATCATATTGCTGCGGATCCCACCGGCCAATGTGCTGCAACTACAACAGGATGACTCAGCGCTTAGAGACTACTACCTCGACTGGAACAACTATGACACCTGCGTCAATGTCGTTCGTGAGATGCTGGAGTCCTTCTGGAACAGTTATCAGGATTATATTGGCGTACGACGCGGCCGTTTTGCCCAGCGAGAGGCGCTGCGGGTATTGGAACTGGAAGCCGACGCCAGTGACAAGGAGATCCGTCGCCAGTGGCGTAAACTGGCGCTAAAGTGGCACCCGGACAGGCAAGGCGGTGATGCCGCCAAGTTCAGACAGATCTGCGAAGCCTGGCAAGCCCTGCGAGGTTGAATAACCAGGCAAAGCGCCAAAGCTTAGCCTCGCTCACAGAAATGACCGCCAAAGGCACCGACGCTTAAGTCATAATTAAGCCAGTCACACTAACCTGACAGCAAAGGGCGCTGCGCCCGGTCAATTCTGAGGAGATTATTTTGCTCAAGCCACTGGTTGCCGCAATGGCACTTACCCTAATCCCGCTGGCCGCCAACGCCGCCGACTTTATCGAAGGTAAACACTATACCCAGATAGCCAAGAAAGGCAGTGAAGAACCCAAGCTCACCGAGTTCTTCTCTTTCTACTGTCATAACTGCTTCAGCATGGAAACCCAGTATCTGCCGGACATCAAGGCCGGTCTCAATAAAGAAGTCAGCTTTGACAACAAGCATGTCGACTTTATGAACAGCGATCTGGGCACTGAGGTGATGAAGTCTCTGGCCATCATGCAGGAGCTGGGTGCGACAGAGAAGTTGACTCACCCCATGTTTGCCGCCATTCAGGGCGAGGAAGGGGCCCATGGCCATGACCATTCCGCCCCTGGACACAAGCACACCTCTGCCATCAATAGCCGCGACGATATCAAGCAATTGTTTGCCGCCAACGGCGTCGATGTCAGCCAGTATGATGCCTTGGCCGACAGCAAGAAAATCAATGATGTCATCGCCCTGTGGCGTAAACAGCAGAATGAATTTGCCATTCAGAGCGTGCCAAGCTTCGTGGTAAACGACAAATATATGGTTAACCTGGGAGAAATTCGCACTCTGGGCGAACTGACCGATCTGATCAATTTCCTGGCTACCGAAAAAGATGCCAAGCAAGATGAAGGCGGCAGCCTGGGTTGGTTGTTCCTGGCCTTTGCCGGTGTCGCTGCAGTCAGCAGACGCCGCCGCTGAAATCAGACGCTATAGCGACAAAACACTCTATTCGCCAACAATTTAAAGGCCACCCCAGGGTGGCCTTTAACATATCAAAAAAATCTGTATATCCAATGAGTTAGGGAGACTTTATACCCAAGTAAAACCGCCTATCTGATGCAAATTGTGGATATTGCCCCCAAAGTGATAACGGCTTGCAAATGAACCAGCGCAAGATGTGTATAAAGCAAAATTTGCTCGCTTGTGCTGCAAAGTCGCCACTCCCATGTCAAAAGTAGGTTTGTCATTTGAATATCCTTCCTGGCGTATATGATTGAGTTAACACAGATTTATGAAAACTACCGAGAAGGTTTTGAAATCACTCTAAGTCACCTATGGCAGCAACAACTTGTGTAACAGAGGGAGCCTGATGGCTCCCTCTTCTTTCATCTTGTGCTTGCCTTTGCCAGTGGTCGTGCCTATAACCGCTTTCCTCCAGGAGTTTATTCAGGTACAAGATTAAAAAACAAACAAGGATGAACCATGAAACTCAGGCTGCCGCTGCTGGTTTTAATGCCGGTACTTCTTTTAAGTTCAGTCGCCCAGGCCAAGCCAGAGCCTTTGCTCTATGGCTACAGTGATACCCTGGCATCCAAGGTCTACCAAAGTGAGCGGCGCTGGATGCTGTCCTTGCCGGAACGCTACCATGCCACCCAAGACAGTGATCGCCGTTATCCCGTGCTCTATATCGTCGATGCCGACTTCCAGTTCCGCCATGTCTCTGCTGCGGTCAACAACCTCGCCAGAATGGGCAAGATACCGCCCATGATAGTAGTGGGTATCGCCATGCAGGGGCAGAAAGACTACCTCTACTCCACCACCTGGCCATCGGCTGAGGGCGCAGACTTTGGCGGCAGCGACAAAATGCTCGCCCACCTGCAACAGGAACTCGTGCCCTATATCGACAAACATTACCGCACCTCGGGCCACAACGCCCTTGCCGGTTATTCTCTGGGTGGCTTGCTGAGCCTGCAGATGATGCTGCAATCCAAGAGTCCTTTCAGTGCCTTTCTCGCCATGAGTCCCAGCATCTGGTACGACAACATGGCGCTGCTTGAGCGGACCGCTCCTTGGCTGAAACAGCCTAGGCAGACATCGGCCTACCCCAGGCTTTTTCTCTCTCTGGCCAACGAACAAGGCATGGGGGTGGATGAATTCAGAAAGCTGCTTCATGAGCAGGCGCCCGAATGGCATTTCGACTACCGCTTCTTTCCCTCAGAAACACACTACAGCACCGCTATGCCGGCGCTGCTTGCCGGGCTGGAAAGCCTGACGCCAGGTTACTTTACCGATGTTGGCCCCTTGCTGCAGCTTGGGGATTACGAAGCGGTACTGGCACACTTTGAGGCCAAGAAAACACTTTGGAGCGGCTTTCATTTCGACTGGCTGCAGGCCTACACCTTGGGAAAGTACCTCTATTACAGTGAGCAGAAATCAAAGATGGCCGAAGTGCTCGCCCTGGCCAAAAAGCAGTTTCCAGAGGATCTTGCAGAGCTGAGTGCCGGCTTTGCCAAAGTGCTCAACAACCGGGGCGAGTTTAAGCTGGCCAAGGAACTCTTGCTGATGACCTCAAAAGTGGGTACTACCCAAGCCGATTGGCAGCAACAACTAAGCCTGGCACTGGCTGCTGAAGGCGACAGCCTTGGGGCAAAAGCAGCTCATGCCAAGGCGCTGGAACTGGCCGAAGCCTATCAACTGGAAAGCTGGGAGTGGTGGGAACTGCAGTAACAGGCCCGGCGCGCTCAATCTGCCGAGCCTTTATCAATCACAATATTGGCAACAGGACCGAAATCAGGCCATCTGCTGAACCAGGCCATGACTGGTGTTTATCTGCCGCAGAATATTCAACAGATTGCCGCCCTTGTCTTCCCTCAACTGGCCGACATTCAAACGGTGACTAATATCGGCCAGGCTCAACAACCCGCGGATCTGATGGGTTTGGGTATCGACCACAGCAAAATAGTTATCGCGGCTATGACGCAGGCTCTGCAGTACATCGGCGACACTGGCGCTGGCAACCTCATCATAGGCCAGCGCCTGCAGTTGCTCCCTTGGCAGCATCAAATCAAATACCGTCCAGGAGGAAGGTTGATGGGCCTTGTCGACAAGCTTGAGCAGATTGTCCGGTGCCAACAACTCCTGGGTGATGATGCCCAGCATTTGATGACGGGCGTTAATAACAAAATGCAATGCGCTGTGTTCACTCTGCATCAGGGCTGAGGCATCAGGCGCCGGCATATCGGCACTGATGACCATACGCGCACTATGGCTGAAGTCCATCATGGCCTCTAAGGCATTGTCATAAGGGTTGAGTTGATTGGCTAAAGCAGAGGCTTGCAGCCTGTCGTTGCTGGCAATCGCAAAAGGATGAAGTGTTTTCATGTTGTTACCTCACTTGGAAACTGGGTTGCCGGGCTTCACATTAGTGCGAACCCGAAAGACGGTTTTCAAATGAGGGCAAATGGCGGTGCGCGGGTCTGTGCCTGAGGAAATACATGCAGTGCATGGGATTGCAATGACTCCAGCGACGGCAGACGCAGTACCAACTCGGCCGAAGGCGCCAGATGAGTAGATTTCTGTTTCAGAAGCGGCGGCTCCTGAGAGTCTGTCAGCGTCTTGAGGAACAGGTCTTGGGAATTATCCCCCTGCACTGCCAGAGGTATTGAGGCTGAAACCGGTACCAGAGAAACCTGCTGAGAATGGGCCTTGGGGATAGCAGCAAGAGTGCCTGTCAGCAAAATACTGACCAGCAATAATGCAAACCATCTCTCGATTCGACTCATCTGTGATCCAAGTCTCAAAACGCCCATTTGCCGACAATAACACCGCCTTGGAAAAAAGCACAATATTTTTCAGCGGTAAAAAATAAACCCCGCTCAGAAAACTGACCGGGGTTTAGGGGAAGTGCTTCTTGCAAAGGAATTGGCCATTTGCTGCAAACCACGCCTTGCATCCAGGCCTATAAGTCGACGCAGAGCACACATGTGACTTGTTCGCACCTTACCAGCCAACCTAACTGACACTCAGCGACGGATCTTCACCTCTGGCTCATTAAGCATCGCCAGCAAGGGGTTTTGCTGCATCACTCTGGATTTGAGGCCAAATCCCAGGATAAGTCCCATAATAAAGCCACCTATATGAGCCCAATAGGCCACGCCTTCACCGGCCATCATCAAACCAACCAGGTTGAATACCAGCCAGATGGCAAAGAAAGCCATAGGCGACAACTTCTTCTGGTAGATAACAAACATAAAGGTCAAGCTGGCATGGCGGAACCACAATAGATACATACCGAACAGACCGGCAATGGCGCCACTGGCCCCCACCATAGGGATATTGGAGCCGGGATCGGCAATAATCTGCACCGCCGCAGCCGCCAGGCCACAAAGCAGATAAAGCCCAAGGAATCTTATGCGCCCCAAGGCGTCTTCTAGGTTGTCGCCAACCACATAAAGGAAGTACATATTGCCCGCCAGGTGGATCAAATCACCGTGAAGGAACATATGGCTGAACAGGGTCCAAACATGACTGCCGTGCAACACCTCATCGGCCCGCAGGGCAAAGTTGGCAAATACGGTATCAGTTATATCCAAGTCTGTGCCATAAGCGGCAAAAATCATGATGTTGAGCGCCAGCAGCAGATAGGTGATGGCGGGTTGTGAGCGAGTCTTGAGATTAAACTCCACCGGCATTTGCGACAGAAACTGAAACAGCCAGGTTTTGACACTGATCTTGCCATTCAACTCCGCCAACAGTCCCTGCAACCTTGGGGACTGCACCACTTTATTCCTTTCGTCTTTATCGACCCAGACGCCATTGCAACTGTGGCAGACATCCAGCTCTATCTGATAGCCGTCCATCAGATGGTATCTGTGCATCTGTTCTTCACAGTGCATGCAGTGCCGCTTGGAAAGCCCAAGATGAGGCCCGAGCGACTCTTCAATGCGTACATGATCATTGCCATTGTCAGCAGTTGACAGCGCGCCGTTAAGCTCGCCATTATCAAACCAAATGCCTTCACAGTGATTGCAGCTGTCCACCTGCTCACCGTATAGTTCGAAGGTGCGCATCGATTCGCTGTAACACCCGGGACATTTTAAATTCATGGATTATTCCTCTGTGATATTCACATCCACGCCACTACGTTGCAACTCAAGCTCCATACGCTGAAAATTCAGTTGCAGCTTAGGCAAAGTGTCGGCCGAAATCTTCCCTACCAAGGCTCTTAACCTGGTTGTACCGACACCACGGCTCAACTCTTGCTTTTCCATTTTTTCAATCAGCTGGGCAGATTCAATTCTGAACCTGCGGATAGCGGTCAGGATCTCAGCCGGTGTTTCCAGCGCATTGGCCGAGTAATACATGTTTTGCCAAACAAAATCACTGAGCTGGGGATGCAATGACTTCAAGTCCAGCGGTCTCTGTTTATCTATGTCCGCCATATAGGCTTCCAGCGTCTGCAAGTTATCCCGCACTTCATCATACAAGGCTCGCTGCAGATGATAGTTATTCTGGGTATTAACCAGAGAGTCAAACTTAATCGCCTGTGACAGCCCTTGCTGCGCCGCCAAATAAACGCCCAGAACCGTTGCCAGCACCATAAACAGTTGGCTCACCCAGAAGCTGGTTTTAACCAGCTCACTATTGTCAAAATGAATTTTACGACCGTTTGATACCGACTCAGATTTCCTTTCCATAGCAACTCCCGATGATGGTATTTAACCTGTCATTGTGAGTCAGAAAAACCTGGTTATCCGTCGGCCAATTCCCAAGTAACAACCTGAGTTGTCAGTTAACGTCGATCCCGGCGCGCTTGAGCTCATCAGCCATCTTTTTATAGCTCTGCTCTAACTTAGGTAAGGTGTGGGTTTCCACCTCTTCAATCAGGGTTCGCAGCTGTTTGGAGCCAAAGCTGGGTCCATAAAACTTACGTTCTATCTTGCCGACAATATCAGCAGAACCCATATAGAAACGGCGGGCACCGGAGAGAATATCACTGGGGGTTTCCAGGGTATAGGCCGAGTACTTCATATTTTCCCAGATGAAGTCTGCCATAACTGGATGATATTCTTTGATATTATAAGGTTTTTCTTTCTCGATAAGCTCAGTGTACTCTGTCATGACTTTGACATTGTCTTTCAGCTCCTCATAGAGAGAGTGCTGCAGGTGATAATTGTTCTGCATATTGGTCAGGCTATCAAACTTAATCGCCTGTGACAGACCTTCCTGCGCCGCCAAATAAACCCCGGCAACCGTGGCGATAATCATAAAAATCTGGCTGACCCAAAAACTGGTTTTCACCAACTCCTGATTATCGAATCTGATCTTTTTGGCGCCCCGGCGCTGACTTGACTCTTGATTGACTTCCATTTCAATACCTCTATGAAACTGAATGGGTTTTTAAGGTCGACATCATACAGAAGGGCAATGCAACGAGCTAGCCAAAAGGGCTTTTCTCCTCTGTTCTCAACCGATATTCACAGTACCACCGCCCACCAGAATACCGCCGCAGTCAACCGCATCGCCGGTTCTGGCGGCGGGTTTCCCATCGATAAAAACACTGCCCGAACCCGCGGCAATGGTACGAGGGTGCGGCGGATGCTTGGGCTTGTCGTGGGGGGTCAATGAATCGCCCTGACGCGCCAGCGGAATACCATCCACCTTGGCCGTGGAAAAGGCCGAAATCACCGGCGTGGGTGGAAACCCATCATGATCTGTCCCTATATCGCCCAACTTAACGGCATTACCCATAACTGACTCCTTAATACCTTGATTAACGTCCGCAAAATTCATCTGCCCATTGCAGCACCCTGGCAAGCTCTGCCTCCGTTAATTAGATATTGTTGACCAAACATCTTTCCCACTGAAGTTTACGCCTTAACTTATTGAATATTATGCCATTTGTATCGATAGATGCCATATGTATGCAGGAAACTTAAATTCCTTCGACTTCAAAAAAGAGGCCATAGTTAGTAATGCTTTTAGTCAACAACACACTTTCCGCTACAAGCCAAGGAAGCTAAAGCGGCAGTTATACAGGGATGCAATCCAACTACAGCTCTGTCAGCTCAGTTTTGCCGTGTCCGGCATTGTGGTTAATCGGTATAGCCAAGACAGGGATTAGCGTCAGTTGTCGGCTTTCTCTGGATGACAGACAAGGCGTCACTGGGTAGAGTAGGAATCAAGGCTTAAGCCTGCGTCGACCAGACACTATTTGAAGGAGATAGCTTATGTTGGGCGAAAATCATGCGCTGATCCTGGAGTTTCCGGAGTACAAACAGAAAATCCATCAACTCAAGGAAAACGATCCGCACTTTAGTGAATTGGCGGCAGAGTATCAGGCTCTCGACCTTGAGATCCGCGGTCTGGAAGAAAACTGTGTGCCCACGGCAGAAGAACGTTTCAGCCAACTGACATTGCGCCGCGCCGAACTCAAGTCCTGGCTCTACCAGCAGTTACTGCGCTGAGGAACACTCGCTCCCAAACACCCCCGGATATCTCCCTGTAAAACAAGAGCTCCGTGTTGCTTAAAGCGCCGGAGCCCTATCAAGCCGATACTTCAGCATTCAAAAACACCAAAGCTTAGAGCTTATCCAGTTGCAGAGCATTGGCAAACGCCTGTAATTCACTGATCTTAACCCCTTCACCCGAGAGGGTAAACATGGCATTGCCATTGACTATCACAGTCAACTCAGGCTCACCGGACTCTGTGCTCAGCATGGCGTTATGCCCCTGAACCTTGACCAGCTTGCCGCCGCTCATGGCAATCATTGAAGGATTGGTCAGCATGGCCATCACAGACTGCAACAAGGGAGAATCAAGCACCAACTCTATCTCCAACCGCGCACTGTCTTCTTTATAATAATGGCGGCTGGCATTGATGCCGCCCCCCAACATCATGCCACCACTTTCACTTGCAGGTTCATCTGCTTGCCAGCCAGGTAATGGCTCTGGAAATACCCCCACCACTTCCCCGGCCCGCTGCTGCCGGATAAGGGCTGAAGCATAATCCAGCTGGGAACTGGCCTGGCTCAATTCACCCTTACGGTAATGCTGTAACCCGGCCTCAATAGCTTCGGCTACGGCAGGATCTTCAGCGGCCTGCAGCGGCGCCGCCAATGCCAATGAGGCAACAAGTAATAGATTTGAAGGTTTCATTATCTTTCCCTGATAAAAAGTCCGCGATTAGCATAGCCGCAAGCTGAGCCCTACGCCAGCTATCCGTTACCGGGCCTTTGCTGTAGCTCGGCGGCAAGCTTCCGAAGCAGTGTAACATCTGGCTCAAACGTCAGTGCCTGCTCGGCTCTTGCCAGCGCCAGCTCAGAGTGTTTACGACACACCTCGGCAAACTCTGCCCGGTTGGACAAGGCTTGAAAGGCTTTTTGCAGCCGAATATGAATTTCCACCAGCGCCGCACCATCCCGGGCGATCGGCATAAAGAAGTCATCGAACAGTTCTTCAAGACGTATCGGCAGCATCCAAACTCTGGGATAGGGAATAGCCTCCGGCGCCGGCAGATTCTGCTCATCGGTCACCTGCCATTTGGCTATCAATCTAACTCCGCGGCCAATCACATCTATCGCTGTGCCAGGATCATTCACCGCCGCCGACAAGGCCCTCGATGCCACTTCGGCCAATACCGATAACCCAAAGCGAGGGTCTTGATCGAAAGAACGTTCATTAGCCACGGTAAAAGCCTTGTGCAGTGGCTGCAACTGAGCGTCATCGACACCGCCATCCTCGGCCTGAAAACTCAACCACAGCAGTGGCCGTCCCTGATGGACAAAGGCACCTGGCAATGACGTGATATAGGCTTCGGCGCCGTAATCTTCGGCCCATTGATTGATGCTGCCGAGATCCACATGCTGCACATAGCCTGTGTCGGCCGGATAGAGAGCTAAAGCCCCTTTGGGAATCTCCTCCTCTGATGCCAGGCGCTGCCCGTCCAGCCAAGGATGCTCACAGCGCCGCTGGATAGCCGCTCCGGCCGCCTTTTCAATTCTGTCTGTGGTTTCCCCTACCCGGCCTAGCTTGGACAGATGATTGATCCAAACCAGAATAGTGGCCACTATCAATACCACCACTGCCACAGTCACCAGAAACAGTACCACCCGCCCCTCTTCGCCATAAACACCGGTACTGAGGGCGATAATGCCCACTATGCTGAAAACAAAGGAGCCGACAAAGGTGGCCAGCGCCTGCTGGGCAGTGGAGTCTTCCATCAACAGTTTGGTGGCTCTGGGGGAAATATTGCTGGTGGCTGCGCCATAGGCTGAAATCATCACACTCAGGGAAAAGGTGGTCACGGCCAACATGCTGGAGGCGAGGATATTGAGCAGCTTATCCACCGCATCTGCACCTATCATGCCCGACAGCGAAGGGGGAATAACCCCCTGCACCACTATCGCCAGCAATGCGGTAACCACCGCCAGAATCGCAAACAGCACAGTGCGCATCCAGAGTTTGCGGCTCAATAGCAACAGTCGCCAGCCCCATTTACTCAGCATAATCCCACTCCTTTGATGACTCTCTCCCTGGCCAGAATAGCAGCCTTTTGTTCTTTGGACAGGCAGATCAAACTGTTAGACTTGAGAAGGTGCAAACAAGTCCTATAGTGCAAGCCAGAGCGTTACCAGGACCTATTAGCGCCTTCCCTTAAGCTTCTACCCTGCGGCCAGGATAATAATGAAAGTCGATCTCAACCTGCTTCCGGTATTGGAAGTCCTGCTGGAAGAACAAAGCGTTACCGGCGCGGCCAGGCGGTTGCACCTGAGTCAATCGGCCGTCAGTAAGCAGCTCAACCGCCTGCGGGAGTTGTTCAATGACCCGCTGTTTGAACGTAGCGCCTTTGGTCTCAAGCCCACTCCCAGAGCGCTGGCTCTGGGGCCAGAGCTGCAGCAATGGCTCAGGTTGGCCGAGCGGTTGACGCTACCGGACAAGTTTGACCCCGCCGCCAGTGAACGTCAGTTTCGTATGCACTTGGTGGAAACCGCCTACTCCCTCACCCTGCCGCATTTTATGCCTTCCTTGCTGCGCCAGGCTCCCGGGCTGGATATCAACTGCAAGACCTGGCACCCGGGCACCATGGAGCAGCTGCTGCGCTGCGAGCTGGACTTTGCCATAGGCTGCCGCGAGTGGGATCCGCGCTCGCTAATGCATATCAATAGCCTACCGGATGAACTCGAGTATCTGGAGCTGACCCGCGACAAGCCCATCTGTCTGCTGCCGCCGGATCATCCTGCGCTTGAGGGCGACTGGAACCTGGAGCGTTTTCTCAGCTTCGAGCATCTGCAGGTAGCCTTTGGCGGTATCGAACATTGGCTGCTGGATGATGTACTGGCACTCAATCACAAGACCCGACGGATCCGCGCTAACATCACTGACTTTCCTACTGCAATTGAGCTGTGCCGTCACAGCGAATTGCTACTATGCGCACCTGCCAAATATGCGGCCCAGGCGCTGCAACATGTTGAGCTGGCGACGCTGGAAGTGCCGATAGATCTGGTGCCAGGCGCATACGTGTTGTTGTGGCACAAACATTTCAACCAGGATTCGGCCCACAAATGGCTCAGGCAGATGATTGCCGACACAGTAATCCCGGCCAATACTTTAAGGTAAAAAACTGTTTGGAAAACGCCGCCAAGATGCTCAAATCCGGTGTTATCTTTTTTCAGCATATGCTGCAAACACCTGTAGCTGACTCTAACGGTCAAGATTACTTCAACAGTTCAAACATCGATCAAAAAGTCACAGTAATAAAAGGCCCGGTTCAGCGTCATCGGAAAGTTGAAAATTCCGGATGCTGTCCCGGGCCTATTAGCCTCTATCCTACCAGTTAATACTGATGGGCCTCAGCCATCCTCGCAGGGGTATGACACACGGAGCAAGATTCAACGATCGGAGCCGGATCGAATACATTGAATTCGGCGCTTTCGCCTTGATGAACGGCTGATGGCGTGACGGCTACATTAAAGTCACCACCTTGGGTACTCATATGAGCCTTGGCGGCCGGAGTGCTATGACATGCCGCGCAGTTCGCAGAAATGGCGGTAATACCATAGACACTGTTTTCATCAAGCCCGTTGAGCACGACTGCCGGCGCAACCTTTTCCAGATTGATCTCACCGGTATGACAAGCCACACATTCCACCTTCTTGTTCTTGTCTGTAGTAGGCATATCATTCACGCCACGTTTAACCTTGTAATCACCAAAGTGCATGTTGTGCACCAAAGGTCCCCAAGCCATAGGATAGTCTTCACCCTGTTTACCCGGAGCCCAGTTGTAAGCGCTGTGGCACTGGGTACAGGCATCGCCGCCGAGATCAAAGCCCCCCCGCTGCCCACCATGCCCCTGCAAACCTTCGGTATGGCAGTTAAGGCACTTCATGCCATCAGAGCTGGTACGACGCACCTCTTTGATATTGGACACAGTAATAGGTGCATTACCATCGGCATAGGCGATTCGACCGTCGACACCGCCCACCAGAACTTCACCCTCTTCGTATGGTGCGGCATGTTCAATAGTATAGGTATACGAACCATCCTCGTTGGTTACCCCTGCTGTAGAACGTGCCACATGGCCTTCATCACGACCAGGCAGTACAGCTTCACCATGTTTGACAATAGTTGCCCAACCACGGGGAGTCGCATCGCTGATAGCAGCAATATCCACGGATTTACCATCGGCATCAGTCGCTTTTACCGTGACTTCAATTTGACTCTTATCGGCAGAACGCTGTACTGAGATTAGCTCAAATTGGTAACGGTTAAGGGCTTCATCCCGCGCCGCACCATTATTATGAGCATACATGTAACCATCGGGTCCATGACAGGTCTGGCATGAAGCATCGGTAAAGCCGGTATGATTAACATTACCAACTCGATCGGCATCAAACAGGCCGGTGTGACAAGTCACGCAGCCATTAATGGAGGCTGTGAACTGAACATCATCGGCATGACAGGTAGAACAACGCTTCATGTTCATGGAGTAATTCCCCCATAAAGCCGCATGACCTTTGGAAACCTTACCTCCCTCGCCATCAGACATTTTCCCGTGACCTATCATTGCCAAGGTATTTAACGCATAGCCACCATCTTTTTTCTCTGTCTGGGTATGGCAACTCAAACAAGCTTCAACAATTACTACTTCTTGATCATTATTTAAGGCGTGATGGTGTTGGTGCCATCCCCAAGTGGAATTGCCTGTCGCTGCAGTAAACTCACCATGACACGCCACACATTTGGCATCTTCTGTAGTGCTGACCTGGGCATATTGATCTGTTTGAGTCAGCATTACCCGCTTAGTACGCGGCATACCATTATTACCATTACCCGGACGAATATAACCTATACCCACTGATTCAGATGTCACGCCTTCACGGGGCATAGACAAGGTATAAACCCCGTCACCTTCGTGAGTCAAAGTCCCCTTGGAATTAGACTCTCCGGCAAAATAAGTCATTGTTACTGTATCGGCAAGGAAGCCCTGCGCATTGGTTACAGTAGACAACAATTCGACCTTGTCTAAATCTTCAACGGGTACACCATCTTGATTTTCAACGGTAAACTCGACATTGACCAGACCATCACCAAAGTGCCAGTCCAGCACCTTGGCAACCGCAGATGTAGTCACTACTGGCGGCTCTCCAGGCGTACCGGGAATACCTGGGGTTCCGGGCTCACCCGGTTTTCCATCCTTACCGTCACTGCCACAGGCCGACACGCCTAATGCTGCAGCAATTATCATCACCATCTGGTATTTCTTTATTTTTCTCATTATTTTCCCCTAATGCGTAAGAGGTACTACGAAATGAGTACCAAATATTAGAATAGGAAAATAAAAAATTTACTTTGTAAATAAGATCACAATTTAGACAAATAAAGTAAATACAATCAACATTAAAAACAACCCACCAACACACGAACATTAATTGAAACTTAATTTTAAACTAAATATTTATTAACCAAATAAAGATTTAACGAGAAAAATGAAACTTAAGTTTGAAAAGCAAACAATAGTTCAGCATGCTTCAACCAGAAAGTTCAACGTTCCCATTGAATGAACAACCTATGCACGGCACATAAGCCCTGCACACAAAAACACTTAAAATACTGATTTAATTATTTAAAAACCATAATACGCTTGAGTTGGCGAAAAACAACAACACAGTATCCTTACGAAAAATATCTTTAAATTCAAAATATTGATAAGACATAAAGTTAAAATCAGCAAAAAACATCCAGCTTCGGCGGATAATTACAGCCAATGCTGACTTCGCGCATATTTTTAAAAGCTCAACACAATTTACCAGGAACGATATTAGTCACCGAAAAATAAAAAGAAGAATACACAAGGGACATTTTCGAATCCTTTTGAAATATCTTGCCAGACTCTATTTCCCTTAAAAGATATAAGAGTTTCCTCAGTCAATGCCGACAGATAGGTAATCATAACCACTATGCTGCTACAGGTTGCTTATCAGTGCATTATGCAGATAAGCAATATTCAGGGAATATAGAGCATGTTAATTAGGGCCGCCGCTATGGTGGTAGCCGGATCTTTGCCATCCACAGCCGGTGCCAGGTTAGTCCAAACCACCAGAGTCACCTTGTTAACAGGATCATGCCCCATAAAAGAGTTATAGCCGGGCAGCTCACCTGTATGCCCATAGAGGTTGCCAAACTTGGCGATCCCCAAGCCGTAATAGGCAGTGTTGGGATTCTCGGGATCTATCGGCCTGACACTATCCAGACGCCTTCGCTGCCAATCGGCATTCAGCAGTTCTCCGGCAACCAAAGCCTCTACCCAGGTTGCCAACTCATTGGCAGTGGAGATCCCGGCGCCGGCCGCCCAGCCCCAGGAAGGATTGGCCTCGGTTTGATCTATGGGTGCCAGAATGCCCTCTCGGGCTTCTTGTTGCATCTTTTCCGGCAGCATATAGGGTGGATCCATAGTCAACACATTGGTGCCATACATATAGCCCCGCGCCAAGGGCGTGGGAAGAGTATTCGAATGGATATCGGGAAACAGAGTCCGCTCAAGCCCCAAGGGAGCAAACAACCTCTGCTGCATCACAGCCGCCAGCGGCTTGGCATCGATTTGCTCGGCAATCAGTCCCAGCAAGACGGTATTGGTATTGGAGTATTCAAATGCGCTGCCGGGGGCAAAACCTGGCCTATGGGCAAAACTCATTGCCAGTAGCTCATTCTGAGTCCACACCTTGGTTGGCTGCTCATCAAGCGTCTGATTCAACTCGAGCGTTGTGGTGTAATTGAACAGGCCGCTGCGCATCGTAAGCAAATGCTCTATAGTGATCGACTCACCGTTTGGCACATTGTTGAGAAACATAGAGACAGTGTCATTCAGTTGCAATCGCCCTTGTTGCACCATCTGCAAAATCACGGTACCGACCCATGTCTTGGTATTGGAGCCCACCCTGACATGCTGATCAAAGTCGGTCGCTTCACCGCCGCCATAACGGGTTACCCCATAGGCGGTTTTAAAATCGCCCCTGGGCGTTCGCAGAATGACCACAGCGCCAGGCACCAGCATCTCCTTGGCCAGTTGTTCCACCGTCTGCTGCATCTTGGCCGTGTCGACAGGATTGAGCACCACCTCTTGCGAATCCGAATTGCAGGCGCTAAGCACACTCACAGAGACCAAGATAGACGCGTAGATAGGCAGATAAGCCCAACCCCCCTTGGCACTAACGGCCGCCTTATCGCCAAAGTAACTCGCTTCCAAGCCCACCCTACTCAACACTCGATTGAACATAAACAGCCTCTCCCTATCTGTTACCGCATACCGGCGAGCCAGACTATCCCGCCTTCCATTGCATCACACAAAGCTAGTCAGCTTTGGCATTGGATTCAAGTTGTTGTGAGAGAAATGGCAAATATTTCCAGAAGGAGGCCTAGCTGGCTAAATCCTTGGAATGGGGAAAATAAAGCATAAAAACTTTTGAAAAACAGGCAAATAGAAATACCACATAGGCAACTATCATTTTTATAGCCCTACCCTGCCTGAAATTTTAAATTTTGTATTCATTTATCACCTGAACGAGCCCAAATCGACTTAGATGCCAATGACTCATCATTAAAAGCATCTAGCATTGAGTACCCTGGCAGCTAGAGTCTTGACTCATTCAGTAATGGATGCGTCATTTTATTGTTGGCAGTGACGCCACCTTTAACTCGACGCTATACATAGGCATGTCTATTTATACTGTGCTACCAGTTAAGAGGCGAATAATCCACCGCCTAACTGGTAACCACTTTTTCGCATTAGGATAAAACTGAAATGCACTGCTTCATACTTTAATATAGGCTTGACTCACACCTATTGAGAACAGCTGAAACCGGTCAAAGAGCATCACACAACATTTCCCTAACCCCCTTACCACTCTTGAAGGCACAATCAATGGCTAATTGTCTATCGGCACTGAGGTTACCCATCTCCTGGTCAATTAACTCTGCACCTTGTTCCAGGGTATTGGCGTCCATCACAGTTTGAAAAAGCTGCAAATACCAGTTTTGGTTCGGCCGTAACGCTATTCCTTGTCTTTCAAAGTACTGGCATGTTCGAATGATCACAGAACATTGCATCATCACATAGGTGGATTTCACTTCTGTACGGCGCCATAACCGCTCTACGCTCATTAACGCAAATAAGCCAGACAATGTTTGAGCGAGTAAGTATTGCCCCACCAATTCAGCTGTATCTTGATGCCGATATTTTAAGTGGGAGTCAACAATGAAAAAGGTACTAAAACAACATTCCGCCATCGAAGTAACCAACTGTTTGTTTTCGGGGTATCCCTTGTCCCTCAAGCCGGAAACAACATCATCCAATACCACTTCGTATATGTTGGATAACAAAGTATCCAAAGCAGCAGGTAATTCAAGCTGCTCGTCAGTATCCGATACGGAGTCAGACTTACGCAATGCGACCACTAGCTCTTCGAGCATATTCGTCAATATCAAAACTTCGTTTTCAGAAAACTGATCCAAGTACTGGAAGTCATAATCATTGATAAACAGAGTTTTTTTATCACAGCGAATACTACGAATTTCACTTAAGGAAAAGCTCTCTACCTTTCTTAGCGTACCTTTAGCCCAAATGGCGTGAGGAGTCACAACCAGAAAATCTTTGGTTGTTTGCATAAAGGTGTTATCCACAATCATCAGGATATCGTAAGGTTCAATTTTACCCTCTGATATCTCAATGACTTTTCTGACTTTGTGGACTTTGATAGCCGGCGCGATTTGGATTTGCTGGGATAGACGATGCCTCTTGGCCACAGCGTTAACTATATCCAAGTATTCCCGCTGATAGCTACCTTCAAAAGCAGGCTTGGAACTGGATTCCTGCTGCGGCTTTTCAGGCGTAAGGCTTGCCGGTGCAGCGCTTTCAGCACTGACGCTCGCCGGCGCTGTATTAGTGATAGAAGCGCCACCATTTGCATCTGCTGCCGGAGTAACACTCTCGGTTGTAACGCCTTCAGAGGAAAGATTTTCAGTAGTAGCGCTCGCCGAAGCTGTATTGCAGACAGAAGCGTCACTATTTGCATCTGCTGCCGGAGTAACCTTGGCTTGTGCCACATTCGAAACTTCAGCAGTTTCTGTCGTCCCTGTATTGCCTTGTATCTTTTGGGTCAGTCTTTCCAATAGTGTCAATAAAACTGCGGGCTTCATCCCGGAACCCGCCATACCAAAAGCACAGCCTTGCCCCAACAACAGCTCGGAACCGTCAACGGCATGCTCTTGACTGGTGTTTATCAACTCTTCCCACGACATTTGGTTTTTTGCAGAAGTTGTAGTCCAGTCATTTTTCCAAAACAATCCTTCAGATGTAAATGCCAGACCATTTTTTGCAGAACCAAAAACCGTAGAATCGACTATGGCATAAATATTGACTGACGCAGGCATGCCATAACATGCACTGGCATTTTTAGCTTTCTTACTGGGTATGTTGGGAGCAACAAAAAGCCCATCAGAGTGGAAGTTCTGCAAAATCTCCAGCACATCTGTTTCCATTTATCTTGTTCCTTGTATAAAACCTTGCTCAATACTTAGCTATGTAAAGCATTGATATCATTTGAGTAAGGTTCAGGATAAATGTTACAAGCAGCCTTCTGCAATGCTTTCTTAGCGGAAATTTGAACTCTAACAACATCATCAATCCTGCCCCTGCGTTCTACAGATTCTACCGGGTGCCTGCGATGACAAGCGCGGCCATATTGAACTGCTTAAACACTCCATCAATGGCGAGCTTAACCAAGGGCCTTAGTCGGTTGTTCAAAGGGTCGGATGGTACGCTGGGAGCGGTTATGGAGAAAACGAGAGTTTCCGTAAAAATCATCTATTTCAATGGACAAGAAGCAGCCCAAGCTTTTAAAGCAATATGATAGGGATAGCTGGCTCTTATGAGCAATAAAAGCCAGCCTAAATAAAAAATCAGATTTAACATTCATTAACTGGAACTCTAAATACGTATTTTAGAGCACCTACCTGATAGAAATAAACCGTACAAGTTTGGTACCCGCCGTCACTAGATTCGCCGGTATTTTCACCAACATTGCTGAAGTTGGAGGGACCACCTGATGAGTTTTTAAAGTCACCGCTTTCACCTAGTGTTTTTAACTTGCTAAGAATGCAGGGTTCAGTAAAAACGAGAGGGCCATTTTTCCCCTTCAACTGTGCTAAAGTATAGCCTCCAGCGACGACTGAAAGATCATTCAATGTTAAATCAATTATTGGTGTAGCTGCGATGTTGTCATTTTTAGTAACACTTAAGTCAAATAGAAGATAATCTGTCATAAGCCCACCGCCCTCAGACTGCCTAAAACCGAACTGAAGTGATAAGGATGGATCTTTACTTGTATAGTTAAGACCTACTGTTCCCAGCCGATTACTTAGAGTTACTTGTACATCATTTATATCGATTGACGAACCATTCTTACTCAATACAGCATGAATATCCTCCAAAAGACGAGTACCGCTAACTATATCTGACTTTAATTTATTTTCTATATCCGTTAATTTATTTGGGTCAACTATAACAGCGAGTGCTGTGTCTATGGAGCACTCGCTTGAAACACCAGAACTGCTATCCTGCTTACTATCATATAATCCAACTTGATTAATTCCAGCTGAGATAATACCAATCTCGTCTCGACGAATTTTATTTTGTTCTACAACTGATTTTTTTAAGGCTCCATAGGCTAGCCCGGCATCTGACAAAAGAGACTTTTTTTCTGATGTTATAGAAAAAGACCAAGTCGTCGCTTTATAAGCTGTCCCATCAAACCCATGCCCTACACTGAAACTATAAACAACACCGGAATTGGGGTTGACCAGGACTATGTTATTTCTCGTTGAGCCACAAATCATATTATCTGGTGTCATGGGTTGAGTTCTGTCTTCCGGGTAACAATTTAGACGTGGCGTAAAATTTTTAACAGCAAACTGTCGTGCACTAGCATCATTTGTACAACTTGAGCACAAATAGTTCTGAGTAGCCATTGATGAAAATGGTAGAATCCCCACCAGTAAGAGAAATATTTTTTTCACTTTACACCTCCTTGTTAGCACCACCATTACCAGCTCATAACCCACCAGTCAACCACCACAACAATTGTTCTTCAATCACCTTTTTAATGCTGGGTAATGTAACCTATTAGCCTGCATGGTTTATGTTGACCTGAACCCTATTCGCGCTGGAATAACCAAAATCCTGGAGGACTCAGACTATAGCAGTATTCAACGGCAGATACGGGCAGGGATACTGGATAAAAACACCTGAACTATTACCCTTTGGCGACAATGAACGGCATAACACGCCACAAGGATTGCACTTTGAAGCGGCGTTGTTGATCAAATCATTCGCTTGAACGCAACTACCCCTAGGCTTT
>NZ_JWGX01000057.1:0-43160 GCF_000813075.1 Shewanella sp. ECSMB14102 | reverse complement strand
GATATCCTGTTAATCACAAGGCAGCTCCGCTTAAGTGAACTACGTTGCCGTCATTAGGCGGGGCGTTTATCTAAAGATCAGTTAAGCACTTCGGCCAGAGCCCGCAGGCAAAGGGCAACATTTTCCCGTCTGGCACCGTAACCCATCAGGCCGATACGCCAAGCCTTTCCGGCCAAGGCGCCGAGGCCGGCACCTATCTCCAGATTATAATTATCCAACAGCTGCTTTCTCACGGCGCCATCGTCGACACCTTGCGGGATATAAACTGCGTTGAGCTGCGGCAAGCGGCTCTGCTCGGCCACCACAAATTCTAGCCCCATGGACTCAAGCCCCTGACGCAGCAAAAGGTGCATCTCCCGGTGGCGCTGCCAGGCATTTTCCAGCCCCTCTTCGGCCAGTAACCTGAGCGCTTCGTGCAGCGAGTACAGGGCATTAACCGGCGCTGTGTGGTGATAACTGCGCTTGCCATCACCGCTCCAATACCCCATCACCAGAGACTGATCCAGGAACCAGCTCTGCACCGGGCTCTTGCGCGCCTTGAGTTTAGCGACGGCGGCCGGAGAGAAAGACACGGGGGACAAACCCGGCACACAGGAGAGGCACTTCTGACTGCCGGAATAGATGGCATCTATGCCCCAATCATCGACTCTGAGCTCGACGCCTCCGAGGGAAGTTACGGCATCGACAATCGACAGACAGCCATGCTCACGCGCCAGGGCGCACAGCGTTTTGGCGTCGGAAAGCGCGCCGGTGGAGGTTTCGGCGTGCACAAAGGCCAGGAAGGCGGCATCGGGATGCGCCTTCAGCGCAGCTTCCACCACTTCTGGGTCAACCGCTGTGCCCCATTCGAAATCCAGCATCACCGCCTCGGCGCCAATCCGCTCGACGTTCTGGCGCATTCTGTCGCCAAACACCCCGTTACGGCAGACAATCACCTTTTCGCCCGGCTCCACCAGGTTAACGAAACAGGTCTCCATACCGGCGCTGCCCGGGGCAGATACCGCTATAGTCATCTCGTTGCGGGTTTGAAACGCATATTGAATGAGACTCTTGAGCTCATCCATCATGGCCACAAACAGAGGATCCAGATGCCCGATCGTCGGCCGCGACTGCGCCGCCAATACCTGAGGATAGACATCCGAAGGGCCGGGGCCCATCAGGATCCGGCGGGGAGGGTTAAAAGCGCTAACCGAGGGTGCAGCAAACATCTTGGCTCTCCTTACAAGAGGTTTCAGGGTACGGATTAGAATAATAACTCAAGACCATAGCATAAAACTGACCGCCGGACTGCCCCTGCTTTTGGCGAAGACAGTCGACCTTAATCCTTTCAGGATCTCACTGGCCTGGGCGCGCCAGAAACAGCCGGTAAGCGGGGTTATCCGTTTCGTCCTGACAGACAAACCCCAACTCATCCAGAAACTGATCAAAGGCGGCTTCATCGGCCTTGGGCACTTCAAAGCCGGCCAGCACCCGCCCAAAGGCGGCGCCATGGTTGCGATAGTGAAACAAACTGATGTTCCACTTACTCTTTAATGTCGTGAGAAACTGCAGCAAGGCTCCGGGATGCTCCGGGAATTCAAAGCTGAGCAGTTTTTCTTCCAAAGGCTCGGGTGGCAAGCCGCCCACCATATAACGCACATGCAGTTTGGCCGCCTCATCGGCAGATAGATCCTGCACCGCAAAACCGGCACTCTCCAGGCGGGAGACAATCGCCTGCAGCTCGCTGACACCTTCGCTAAGACGGATCCCGGCAAACACCACGGCGCGATCGCGCCCGCTGAAACGATAGTTGAACTCTGTCATCACCCGCCGCTCCAGCAGTTCACAAAAATGCAGGAAGGAACCAGGCCTTTCCGGAATGGTCACTGCCAGTACCGCCTCTTTATGCTCGCCCAGCTCGCAGCGCTCGGACACATATCTCAGGCTATGAAAATTGACATTGGCTCCGCTGAGAATCGCCGCCAGTTTCTCGCCCTTGCCCTTGTCACCGACATACTTTTTCAGCCCGGCCAGCGACAAAGCACCGGCAGGTTCGGCAATGGCGCGGGTATCCTCAAAGATATCCTTGACCGCAGCGCAGATTTCATCCGAGCTGACAGTCACCACCTCATCGACATATTCCCGCGCCAATCGAAAAGGCTCCTGACCTATACGCTTAACCGCCACCCCATCGGCAAACAAACCCACCTGCTCCAGCGTCACAGGTTCATCCGCTTCCAGCGCTGCCTTGAGACAGGCGGCATCTTCCGGCTCGACGCCGATGATCTTCACCTCGGGCATCACTGCTTTGTAGTAGGCGGCAATGCCGGCGATTAAGCCACCGCCACCCACTGGCACAAACACCACTTCAAGATCTCTTTGCTGCTGCAGCATCTCCTGGGCAACCGTGCCCTGCCCGGCGATTACCGCCTCATCATCAAAGGGGGGAATAAACACCCGCCCCTCATCCTGGGCCAGTGACATGGCATACTGATTGGCCTGATCGAACGACTGCCCATGAAGCACCACATTGCCGCCGAGGCGGCGCACCGCATCTATCTTGATGTCCGGAGTGGTGGTTGGCATCACTATCACGGCGTCGACCCCGCGACTCGAAGCCGACATGGCCACACCCTGGGCATGATTACCGGCCGAGGCACATACCACTCCGTTTTCGCACTCAGCGGGGCTCAAGGCGGCGATGCGGTTATAGGCGCCGCGCAGCTTGAACGAGTGTACCGGTTGCATATCCTCGCGTTTGAGAAACACCTGGCAGCCCAAACGGGCCGACAACTTGTTCAGACTCGACAGCGGGGTAACCCGCGCCACATCATAGACATGGGACAAGAGGATCTTCTGCAGATAATAGTTGGCCAGCGACAGCTGACTCTTGGATGCCAGCGCCAACATACTAGCCCTCCAACTTAGTGCGATCGCGCACGGCGCCCTTGTCGGCACTGGTGGCCAACATGGCATAAGCCTTGAGCGCCAGCGACACAGGGCGTACCCGCGCCAACGGCTTCCAGGCCAAAGGCCCCTTGGCCTGCATCGCCTCACGGCGCCGGGCAAGCTCTGCATCACTCAACTTAAGCGTGATGCTGCGGGCCGGGATATCGATTTCAATGGCATCACCATTTTCAATCAAGGCGATAGTGCCCCCTGAGGCGGCTTCCGGTGACACATGGCCTATGGATAGCCCAGAGGTACCGCCGGAGAAGCGGCCATCTGTGATTAAGGCGCAGGCCTTGCCCAAACCGCGGGACTTGAGGTAACTGGTGGGATAAAGCATCTCCTGCATGCCAGGGCCACCTTTGGGGCCTTCGTAGCGAATAACCACCACATCCCCGGCGACCACTTCACCGCCGAGGATCCCGGCAACGGCCTCGTCCTGGCTCTCATATACCCTGGCCACGCCCTTGAACCTCAGGTTGGATTCATCCACCCCGGCGGTTTTCACTATGCAGCCATGCTCGGCCAGATTACCGGACAGTACCGCCAAGCCCCCTTCCTGACTGAAGGCAAACTCGCGGCTGCGGATACAACCTTCACGGCGATCTGTATCCAGCGATGGCCAGCGGCAATCCTGGCTGAAGGCCTGGGTAGTAGGGATCCCCGCGGGACCGGCGCTGAAGAAGTCTTTTACTTTCGCAGACTCGGTGCGCATCACATCATAATTGGCCAACACAGACTCAAGCGAGCCATCATCGGAAGCCACATGGTTAACATCCGTGTGCAATAAACCGGCGCGTTCCAGCTCACCCAAGATCCCCATTACGCCACCGGCTCTGTGGACATCTTCCATATGGTATTTAGGGGTCGAAGGTGCCACCTTGCAAAGGTGCGGCACCTTGCGGCTGAGGCGGTCGATATCCGCCATGGTGAAATCCACTTCGGCTTCCTGAGCCGCCGCCAACAGGTGCAGCACAGTGTTGGAAGAACCGCCCATGGCGATATCCAAAGTCATGGCATTCTCGAATGCCTTGGAGTTGGCGATATTGCGCGGCAATACCGAGGCATCATCATCCAAGTAGTAACGCTTGGCCAGCGCCATCACTCTTCTGCCCGCCTCCAAAAACAGTTCGCGCCGGTCGCTGTGGGTCGCCAACATGGAGCCGTTGCCCGGCAGCGACAGCCCCAACGCCTCGGTCAGGCAGTTCATCGAGTTAGCGGTAAACATGCCGGAGCAGCTGCCACAGGTTGGGCAGGCGCTGCGTTCGATTTTCTCGCTGTCGGCATCGGATACCCTGTCATCGGCCGCCGCCACCATGGCATCCACCAGATCCAGCTTGATAAGCTTATCGGACAGTTTGGTCTTGCCCGCTTCCATAGGCCCGCCGGAGACAAATACCACAGGGATATTGAGCCGCAGCGCCGCCATCAACATGCCGGGGGTGATCTTGTCGCAGTTGGAGATACACACCAGAGCATCGGCGCAGTGAGCATTGACCATATACTCGACGCTGTCGGCAATCAGTTCACGGGAAGGCAGGGAATAGAGCATGCCGCCATGACCCATGGCGATGCCGTCATCGACCGCTATGGTGTTGAACTCTTTGGCGATGCCACCGGCCTCTTCGATGGCCGATGCCACCAGAGAGCCCATGTCTTTCAGGTGTACATGACCGGGAACAAACTGAGTGAAGGAATTGGCAATGGCGATAATGGGCTTACCGAAGTCGCCTTCCTTGACCCCTGTGGCACGCCAAAGGGCTCGGGCTCCGGCCATGTTGCGGCCTTCGGTACTGGTTGCTGATCTGAGTTTGGGCATTGCTCAATTCCTTACGCTTATTCTGATGATTCTTGGTTAGCCGTTGACGGTACGGGAGAGGCTGCTTGCGGGCCGCACAGTGCAGCGGGCCACGTCTACCAGCTTAGTCAACTGACGGCTCAGCAGCTCTATGGCTCTGTCACTGTCGACCGCCATTGCCAGCTGCAGGCGCTGATCCTCGGCCAGTGTCATATGCATATCGCGGACGGTAAAGCCGCGGTGACGGGTTACCCGCAATACACGTTCCAGCACTTCGGGGCGTTGTTCCAGGGTCAATTCCAGATTATGGATCATGATCGCTTCTCCGTTTGTTCCATCATTTCACAGTTGGAGGCGCCGGGGGGAACCAGCGGCCAGACATTAAATGCATCGTCTATAGCGACGTGCAGCAGGAAGGGGCCTTTGGCACTGAGCATCTCATCCAGTGCCTGCTCAACCTCATCGGCCGAGTAGATGGTGCGTCCGGGGATATCGAAGGAGGACGCCAGGGTAACAAAGTCGGGGTTATCGGACAGGTCGGTTTCGCTGTATCTCTCTTCAAAAAACAGCTGTTGCCACTGTTTCACCATGCCCAACTTCTGGTTATCTATCAAAAGTATCTTCACCGGCAGTTTACGACGCTTGATGGTGGTCAGCTCCTGCACATTCATCATGAAAGAACCATCGCCGGAAACCGTGACCACAGTGGCATCCGGCCTTGCCATCTGCGCGCCTATGGCCGCCGGCAAGCCAAAGCCCATGGTGCCAAGCCCGGCACTGGAAAGATGATCTTCCGGGCGGCGAAAGTGCATATGCTGGGCAACCCACATCTGGTGCTGGCCGACATCACAGCTCACCACAGAGTCACTCGGCAGCTTGTTGGCCAGACGGCGCAACATGGCCGGCGCATAGATGAGTGAGCCTGGGTGGGCGTAATCCCACTGGTGCAGCGCCCGCAGGTGCTCGACTTCCGCCTGCCAGGGTGCTATCTGCAGCGCTTGCGGCGCCAGTTGCGTCAATATGCTTCTTAAGTCCCCATCCATGGCCACATCCGGCTGGCGCAGTTTGCCAAGTTCGGCGGCATCGATATCCAGGTGGATCACCTTGGCCTTGCTGGCAAAGCTCTCCAGCCTACCCGTGACCCTGTCATCGAAACGGGCACCGATCACCAGTAGCAGATCGCACTGCTGCACCGCCAGATTGGCGGCCTTGTTGCCGTGCATCCCCAGCATGCCCAGGTAACCTTGAGTGCCGTGGGCTATGGCGCCCAGCCCCTTAAGCGTTGCCACCGAAGGAATACCGCTGCGCTGAATAAAGGCCCGCAGCGGCTCTACTGCGCCCGCCATACCGACGCCGCCACCGACGTACAACATGGGTTGGCGCGCGGCCGCCAGCAAGGCGTTGGCTTCTGCCAAAGCCGCCTGGTCCAGCTCAGGCTCATCGGGCACCGCCTGCAGCGGCGCCTTGTATTCCACTTGAGCAAGCTGGATGTCTTTGGGGATATCCACCAACACAGGACCGGGACGGCCGGAGGCGGCGATTTCGAAGGCGCGGTACAGGGTAGCAACCAGTTCCTCGGCGCGGGTCACCATAAAACTGTGTTTGGTACATGACAGGCTCATGCCCAGCACGTCCATCTCCTGAAAGGCATCTGTGCCTATCACAGAGGTGGAAACCTGGCCCGTGATGGCCACCAGCGGCACTGAGTCCAGCAGCGCATCGGCCAAGGCGGTGATCAGATTGGTCGCCCCCGGGCCCGAGGTAGCCAGGCAGACGCCCGTCTTGCCGCTTGAGCGGGCATAACCGACGGCGGCGAAGGCGGCGCCCTGTTCATGACGGGAGAGCAGATGTTCGATCTGGCTGTCGTAGAGAGCATCGTAGATAGGCATGATGGCTCCGCCGGGATAACCAAAAACCGTGTTCACCCCATGGGCGGCCAATACCTTGATAACTGCTTCACTGCCGCTGATCTTCTGCCCTTGTTCCATCTTGTTATCTCGCCTATTTTTGCTGCTGTTTAAGTTTTCAATGGCCCTGAAACGACAAACCCCCCGGTCCTTTCGGAGCGGGGGGTTTGTTTGCAATTTCTGACCCTATCTGGTCTGTCGTCGCGCCACGAGCCGCCCCCGCTGTGATGGAATAATCACGACGGTAATAATCACGAGGAGGAGCTTGGCGCTTAAGTTAAACATTTCTCAGACAGTTTCCTGTATTCAATTTATCTGCTTGGCGAGCCCTTTGGCGGCGCACTTATTAACCATTACCATAAAGTGTTTTCAGAACACAACAAAAAAATTCACAACCTGAAAATCTTCCAACTTGGCCTGGCTATGGCACCCTCGCCAATGGCTCGCCTAAACAGCTTGATTGCCGCCGGCGGCAATCAAGCTGACGTTTACGTCAACCTTGCAGGTTTATCCTTTTCATTTCAGTCATGTAACCGCGAAGTTCGGCACCGACATACTCGACGGCCGTATGACGAATCGCTTCGTTGACCTCGATCAGACGCAGATTATCGACCCCATTGCCCGAATCCTTGAGACCGGCGCCCAGGACCTCGGGAGAGAGGGCGTTGACATAGTCACGCAACAGCGGCACGGCGGCATGGTTAAACAGGTAACAGCCATATTCGGCGGTATCCGAGATCACTACGTTCATCTCATAGAGGCGTTTACGGGCTATGGTGTTGGCAATCAGCGGCGTCTCATGCAGCGACTCGTAATAGGCCGACTCTTCGATGATCCCGGCATCCACCATGGTATCGAACGCCAGTTCCACCCCGGCCTTGATCATGGCCACCAGCAAGATCCCCTTGTCGAAATAGGTCTGCTCATCTATCTGCTCGGCGCAGGTCGGCGCCTTTTCAAAACCTGTGTTATTGGTCTCTTCACGCCAGCGCAGCAAATTGGCGTCGTCATTGGCCCAATCGGCCATCATGGTGGCGGAAAACTCGCCGCTGATGATGTCGTCCATATGTTTTTCAAACAGCGGGGTCAGCAACACCTTAAGCTCTTCGGCAATTTCAAACGCCTTGATCTTGGCCGGGTTGGACAGGCGATCCATCATATTGGTGATACCGCCATGCTTGAGCGCCTCTGTGATGGTTTCCCAGCCCTGCTGGATAAGCTTGGCGGCATAACCCGGCTCAACGCCATCGGCCACCATCTTGTCGTAACCCAAAATCGCCCCTGTCTGCAGCATGCCGCAGAGAATGGTCTGCTCGCCCATCAGATCAGACTTCACCTCGGCGATAAACGAGGAGTGCAGCACGCCGGCACGATCGCCGCCGGTAGCACTGGCATAGGCCTTGGCGATCTCCAGACCGTCGCCATTGGGATCGTTCTCAGGATGCACGGCGATCAGTGTCGGTACCCCAAAGCCACGCTTGTATTCCTCACGCACTTCGGTGCCTGGGCACTTGGGCGCCACCATGATGACAGTGATGTCCGGCCGCACCTGCATCCCCTCTTCCACTATGTTGAAACCGTGGGAATAGGACAGGGTCGCACCTTGTTTCATCAAGGGCATTACCGCATTGACCACAGGAGTGTGCTGCTTGTCCGGTGTCAGGTTCAGTACCAGATCGGCTGTGGGGATCAGCTCTTCGAAGGTGCCCACCTTGAAACCGTTTTCGGTGGCCCGCTGCCAGGAAGCACGTTTCTCGGCTATGGCTTCACTGCGCAGGGCATAGGCGATGTTCAGCCCTGAGTCACGCATGTTCAACCCCTGATTGAGCCCCTGGGCACCACAGCCAAGGATGACAATATTCCAGTCCTTGATATAGTCACAGCCGTTTTCAAACTCGCTGCGCTCCATAAAACGGCACTGGCTCAGCTGTGCCAATTGCTGCCGCAGATTCAGGGTATTGAAGTAATTTGCCATCTTAGCCACCTGTTTAACCAAATTCCTGGGACCAAGCCGAAACGGCTCAGTGATGCAAATCACTATAGCCCATGGTTTAAATTGCTTGAAATGATATATTCGGCATGTCATGTTGCACAAAACGCAACAACAAAAGAGGCAAAACGGCATGGATATTCGGGCGATAAAACTCTATCTGGATCTCTGCGACACCCTGCATTTTTCCCGCACCGCCACCCGGATGCATGTCAGCCCTTCAACCTTAAGTCGCACCCTGCAAAGGCTGGAAGATGAAGTGGGCAGCAAGCTGCTGGAGCGGGACAACCGCAGCGTCACCCTGACCCACGCAGGCGAAGCCTTTCGCCGCTTCGCCAGCCAGACATTGACTCAGTGGCAGGAACTGCGCCGCGAGCTGGATCCGCAGCAAAAGCTGCTGAGGGGCACGCTGCAACTCTATTGTTCGGTCACGGCCGCCTACAGCCACCTGCCGGCTCTATTGGATAAGTTTCGCCACCAGCAGCCTCTGGTCGACATCAAACTCACCACGGGTGATGCTGCCGATGCGGTGCAGGAAATTCAGCAGCAGAGGGCAGATATCGCCATCGCTGCCCTGCCGCAGGACTTTCCGCCGAGTCTGCACTTTGCCCCCATAGGTGAAGTGCCGCTGTCGATTATCGCGCCCACCATCAACTGTCAGTTGCAGTCGCTGCTGGCGCAAAATCCTATTCCCTGGGAACAACTGCCCTTTATCGTGCCCGACCACGGCCCCGGGCGTTTACGGGCCGAGCGCTGGTTCAAGGCGATGGGGATCAAAGCCAATATCTATGCCCAGGTATCGGGCCACGAGGCGATAGTGCCCATGGTGGCTCTGGGCTGCGGTGTCAGCATCACTCCGGATGTAGTGGTAGCCAACAGTCCACTGGGCGAGAGGATAAAAACCCTGGCCTCACCGGCCGAGATAGCCCCTTTTGAGCTGGGGTGCTGCTGCAAGGCCAAGCGGCGCCAGGATCCCTTGGTAAGTGCGTTTCTGGAAGTGATTTAGCTAAGCTTGGAAAGTCGGGCGGGCTTTACCACTTGTAACTGAGCCCTATGCAAAATGCTTAACTCAGTCGATGGTCTTTATGCCACGCCCTTTAAGCTTGCCTTAAATATCGAGTGACTCTTCATCCTTGGGCAGTTGATCTTCCTGAGGCAAGAGGCGGGTGACCAGCAACTGGTCAACCTTGTAAGCATCTATGTCCACCACCTCAAACTTATAACCTGCGTAGTTAACCGAGTCGGTACGCTTGGGGATCTTGCGTAACGTATACATCATAAAACCGGCTATGGTTTCATAGTTTTGGTTTTGCGGAAACTCCTCAATACCAAAGGCACGCATCACGTCGGTTATCGGCGTCACCCCGTCCACCAGCCAGGAATTGGCGTCACGGGGCACTATCTGTTCTTCACTTTCATGCAGCGACCAGGCGCCCATTACCGCACTTTGCAGATCGTCAGTGGTCACAATCCCCACCACCAAAGCGTATTCATTCATCACCACCGCAAAGTCGGCCCTGTGATGACGGAAATATTCCATGGCCTCCGACAGACTCAGGGTATCGGGAATAATCAGGCAGTTGCGCACTAACGAGGTATCTTTCAAATCTATCTTGCGGCCGTTGATCACCCGCAGCAGCAGTTCCTTGGCGTCCACCACACCTTTGATATTGTCCAGCTGACCATCACACACCAAAAACTTGTTGTGCGGATCCTCGGCGATTTTTTTCTTGATAGCGTCTTCATCATCCTGCAACAGGAAATACACCAGGCTCTCACGGGCGGTCATCGCCGAGGTGACGCTGACAGATTGCATCTCAAATACATTCTCGATCATCTGCTGCTCGCCCTTATCCAGCACACCGGCCTCGGCACCGGCATCCATAATGGCGTAGATATCATCAGGGGTGATTTCATCATTGCGGGCAGTAGGTATCTGCAGCAGTTTGAAGATACCGTTGGCCATGCCATTGAATACCCATACAAAGGGGCGCAGCAAGGCAATACAGATAAGCATGGGGTTTACCAAGTTAACGGCCACTTTCTCCGGTAAGGCCATGGCAACCCGTTTGGGCATCAGGTCGGCGATCAGAATAAACAGACTGGTCACCAATACGAAAGACAACACAAAGCTTACCTGTCCTACCCAGGGCGGCGGAACCACATGGGCCAAAGCTGCCGCAAAATAAGGGGTAAAAGCAGACTCACCGACAATACCACCCATGATGGCAACGGCATTGAGACCAATCTGCACTACGGTGAAAAAACTGCCCGGAGTGGTTTGCAGCGCCAACACTTTTTCGGCGCGCAAATCTCCCTCATCGGCCATCTGTCGCAAACGGATTTTACGGGAAGCGGCCAGGGCAATTTCAGACATGGAAAAAAAGCAGCTGGTTCCGATCAGGCAAAAGATAATCACCAAATTATCGAATAAACTCATACAACACCTTAGGTTAGTTACAAAGCGCTTCTATGCCGTGCCCTTATATCCAGGCCTGAATGTGGAGTGACTGGGAGGTCTAAAGGCGAACTGGTTACCGGTACGGGTACTAAACTGGCGAATTGAGTGGCTTTGCTATACTCCAAGAAACCCATTGCAGGCTTCTTCTACCGGAATGAAGTTCACATTATATCCGTTTGCCGCATTTTTGACAGTGATGCTTATCTCACCGGTCTCCAACGCAAAAGATGAGCTTAACGGCATACCATTAAAAATATGTGTCGAAGAGTCCGAATTTCCACCCTTCAATTACTTTTCCAGAATAGATGGCCGTAAGTCCCATAACAGTGACGGCTATGATATTCAGCTGCTTTATCGACTGTTTACGCCACCGCGTTGGCAGTTACACATCATCGCCCTTCCCTGGCCAAGGTGCATGTTGGAAGTGGAATTGGGCAAGATAGATGCCGCCATGAGCGCCTCAGCCAACCCAGAGCGACGGCGTAAATTCCTGCTATCGCGCTCCTATTACCACCTCACCCCTGGGGTGGTGTTTCTCAAACAGCGCTTCCCAAAGGGTCTAAGATTCAACTCGCTGACGGAGCTAACGCGGATAGGCACAGTTTGTGGCATTCGCGGCTTCAATTACCACCACTTCGGTTGGAACAACTCTCTGCCACTGTCTTTGAGCAAAGATCTGCCGTTGATCCCCGAGTTACTGCAACGGGGTAGATGTGACTTCTTTCTGGCACGGCTGGAGGTTTTCAGCGGCACCTTAAAGCTGATGAAGCGCAATCCCCAGGACTTTGGGTTAGCAACGCAAGCGGTTCCCCACACCCGGCCAGAACCCTTCTATATGCTGGTATCCAGACAAAGCCCACACAAGATGGCACTGCTTGAAGAGTTCAATAGCGGCGTCACCCTACTGGAAAAAAGCGGCGAGTTGCAACTGTTACTGCAAGCCTTCACAGACCACTGAATTCCAGGCTATTGCGCAATACACCAAGTATTACGTCCTTGATGTTTAGCCTGATAGAGCGCCTTGTCTGCCAGCCGAATAACCTCACTCAAATCCCGTGTATTCGGGGTCAGGAGTGCCAATCCAAGACTGATAGTGACTATACCTGCGGGTGCTGAGCCATGAGTAATTTGCAATTCCCGAACCTGAGTCAACAAGGTTTCGGCAACACCCTCAGCTTGCCTGCGGTCGACTCCCGGCAACACCAAGGCAAATTCTTCGCCGCCGACTCTGGCCAGCAAGGCGCGTTCAGGAAGAGCTTTACGCATGGCCTGCGCCAAACGCTGCAATACCCGGTCACCGGCCGGATGGCCAAAACAATCGTTAAAAGCTTTAAAGTGATCGACATCCAGCATTATCAAGGCGCCCCCCTCTTCCGAAGCCAGCAAGCACGCCAGAGATTCGGTAAAGGGACGTCGGTTGGCCAATCCAGTTAGCTCATCTGTTTCCGAAAGCTGTTTAAGTTTGTGATTCAGCCCCAACAGCTCACGTTGCAGCCCCAACATCTGTAAATCCCTGCGCTCCCTGACCAGGAGCTCGTTGAGCGCAGCGGCAAACTGAGTCAACATGGCACGGCGGGATTGAGGCCAAAGTTTTGGAGATTGACTATTGCTTAGCGACAAAATCCCCAGCAAGTCTTGCCCATCTGTGATGGCAAACAGCGCCAGGGAACGTAACTGCAACTGTTTGAGTAACCTATATTCGGCGCTATCGTCAGATTGTAGATTTTCCACATCCTCCACGATAATCATATGTCTGGTGTTGAGTTGCTCAGCAAAGCGATTCAACTCACTGATATCTATGTAACTTGAAGAATGAGGCTTCCCCCGACGACTCCAGACGCTACGATAACAGAGTTGTTGTTCTTTGATCTCCAGCAAGGTAACCCGCTCGACGGCAAACAACTCAGCAATCTGACGACCTACATCGGCCAAAGCCTGATCGACGTCCCCTGGCTGTACCTTCAGAAACTGCAATGATAGATCCGCCAATAACTCATTGGCTCTGGCCTGCCAAGCCAGTTCTTTATGGCTAAATTCCACCTGCTCGGACAATTGCCTTTGCCCTCGAGTCAAATGCCTCTGCTGCCAGCGTTTGCGAGCAAAGTCGGTTCTAATACGTCGGTACATCTGCTCTATGGCGCGGGCCACGCTGCCAATTTCATCTTGATTTGCCGCCCCTACCTCATTAGGTAAGGGCACTTTTCGCGGTTGTCCCAAATCGATACGATTGACGTATGCGGCCAGCGCCGCCAATCTTCCGGTAACCAGACTGCGCACCAGAGTCAGAATCACGTAGATCATCAGCAGGGTTTTCAAGCCATTACCCACGACTATCAGGATCATCTGCCGCCACAACTCATAATAGAGCTGGTTGCGGCTGCGTTGAACCTTAAGCTCACCTATCTGTTGCTGACGGTAGATTATTGGAAACAGAAAGGTTTCATTATCCTGGGCCTGATTATTTCCCACTTGCAGGGTAATCCCATCGACACTGGACAAAGACGCGCCGGAGACATAAGGCTGCATGCCTATGCCAATCAGTATGTCCCGCAGCAACTTATGGTCCACATCCCAAATGGCCTGTGCCATACCGGGCAGATTGGCTTCGACATATTCATTTAGCCTACGATTACCGCCCTCAACACCATCCTGATAGTTCCAGAACAACTGGGCCACCATGGTCATCAAGGCAAAGAATGAACTGACACCTATGATAACCAAGGTCATCTTGTGACTGATGACAGAACTTTGCTTCAATGCGTTACTTCCGATGTCTGTTGGTACCAAGCGAGCAGTGCCCGCCAGTTTCGTTGCTCGAGCAGATTGAAAGGTTCTGTGCCCGGAACCAACAGCCTGAACATTGAGGAGACCTCCTCATTCCAAGGCTTAGCCTCACTGTCGTCGCGAATGCGCCTGAGCGCCTCGGCTCCTGCCAGCAAATGACCGCCGCCCAGGACACTGACTCGCCCCTGGCTACGCCAATCAAGCACCTTGGAGGAAGTATTGATACTGGCAATGAATATATCCTCTCCTGGCCTGAGTCCCTTTTCCTCCAGCGACGCAATAGCACCAAAGGCCATGTGATCATTGGCGGTCCAGATCCCTTTCAGCTCCGGGTAACGTTTCAGCAGAATTTCTGTTTGCGTCTTGGCTCTTTGCTCTTGCCAATGACCGTAGACGACTTGTAATGGCTCTACCCCTCTTTCTCTGAAGCCATTTATTGCCCCTTGAGTCCGGGCTATAGATGCTGGCGTTCCCTTATCGCCGGAAATCAGCAGCACTTGTTGCGTCCCTGGCCCCACCTGCTGCAACAAGGCCTGCGCAGTAAGAAAGCCTATCCGTTCATTGTCAGGGATCAAAGGCGGCAACAGATGCTGTCGCCAGTAAGGCTGTTGTTGCAACAAATGACGCACCTCGGGAGCCACATCATTGAGCAACAAAAGAGTCTTAACAGGCAAACCTTCAAAGGCAGCCAACATTTTTACGGCAACATTTTTTTCATTAACCAAAATAATGTATTGAGGTAACTGTTTACGGGTAGCCAATTCTTGTGCCAAAGCTATCATCCGAAAATGATCCCTGTTGGCATGCAATATTTCCAACTCAATATTTAGCTCGGTAGCTGCTGTCAACATAAGGCTGTCTATATCGCCCCAGAAACTTTCCTGAGCAGATCCTGGATTAATAAAGCTCACCCGTATCGGATGAGATTGAGCCAAAGGCTTGGCAGGATAAACCAGAAAAACAGTTAGCCAAGGTAGGATAAACAAAAGAAGTTTACGTCGTGGTATGAAGCTATCCCACCACGACGTATTAAGTAGATTCAACAGCAAGGTATCCATCCCCCAGGCAAACAACACATCTCGTATACCGGGGAATTAAAACACAAATGAGCTACTTTTGTGGAGATTAATTAACCTGTGGCAAACTTTCCAAAGGCTGATAACCCATTTCATTGAGTTGATCATTAACGCAAGTCAGCAGATACTCCTGACGCTCTTCGACTGGAACCGCGTCTTCATCAGCCATCTGCAAACAGGCTTGCAGCAATTGTTGAACGTCGGTTTCACTGGCTTGAGGCAATGCTTTTTCTTCATCGACAGCCAAAACAGCACCACTGAGTAACATACCGGCCAACAGTAAAGTTAAGCTTTTCATCTGGTTTCCTTGTGTGAGTAAAGTGTCGTTTCGCGGAACGGCACAGAGAAGTCTCACACAATCTATCAGTAGATTTTACATTCAGATAACGAGAAATTTTTGCCGTGACAGTGACCTTTTTTATCCAATCGACAACCAGGAAAGATGAAAACAAGCCCCTGAAGGACTTATTCGCACTTTTCCCTAAGTCTTCTATCTCTAGTCATCGCAATAAAGCATGTGTCTTTAGACGTATTGGAAGGAGCTCAGTTGGTACTGAAAAGAAGTATCCCTGTAAACCGTCATAAGGCACAAACTCCATCGCCAAAAACTGGTCCAAGCTCTCGACCTTTTCAACAATCACTTTCAGTAAGGCTTTATCCTTCAACTGATAGACATGCTCAATAAAATCGGCTCTTATCTTCTCAGAGCACTCAAAACCATTAGGCAAGATCAATTTAATATAATCAACACAGCCAGTACCTATCCAACCCTGTCTTAGATCTCCTTCAGGCTCAAAATCATCCAAAGCTATTTTTAGTCCTCTATCATGCAGCTTTGCCACACTAATAAAAGCCGGGTGAGCGCAATCCGAATTCAAACGTTCAGTTATCTCAATAACCAATTCAATATCTTGTTGCTTCAATGTATCATTTAGCCAAACCAGTTCAGCTTCCAATGCCATTATCACCCTGGCTTCAACATTAATAAACAAACGTTTTATTTTACGCCCTGTCAAAGCCAATACATCAAGATTCCTATAATCAATCACAGCTAACTGGTGCAACTGCTCCAATGATAAATCCAATAGTTCTTTACGCTTTAAGTTTTGATAAAAAAATTCAACATTCTTGTGCTGCATTCCTGGCCTAAATAAAACTTCATATGCAACACTCTTTATACATCCATTAACCTCTCTGGCAACTATTTCTTGTAAATGAGCCTGTGTCAAAGGTTTAAAATCCGCTTGAAAGAGAGATTCTTCTTTAGAAAAACCGTCATTACTCACATGGATATTGCTGCTTCTCTGCTGCATTAACATACACCCTCCTTAGACAACAGGAATCAACTCCCACAAACAAGATGACACCCTGTAAGATCAATAACATTAGCCCGGTAATCAGGAGGCTCTCACCAAAGCCATTGTTTATACAGTTATAAAATCTAATAAATAAACCAAAATGGACAAGGACACAGAAACCAATAATTGTCACAACAAAACAACAGGTTGCAACATTAACATTTCGTTGATTAACAAATTATAAACTGAAACGCTGGATTTTTTATCACTTATTATTAGAATGAAAACATGTAGGCGGCTAGGTTGAAGCCAAAAATCAGTAGGATCCAAGATGGACACCACCAAAGGAAGGGAACACATCACTGTTCGCCAAAACAACGGCAATCCAACCATAAGCACAAACACCAGAAGATATAAGTGTTCGACTCCGGAGTTTTATATATTAAAAGAAATGTATAACAACAAAGGGCAAGCTGTAAGCAGAGATAAATTATTATCAGTGGGCTGGTATGGTAGAGTCGTATCTCCGAACTCTATTCCAGTGGCCATCGCCAATCTAAGGCGTGTATTCAGAGAAATACTAGGCAATGAGTTAATCTTCACAGTCAAAGGGGTTGGATATGGCTTAGACATAATGCAAGATCATCTAACAATAGACTTCATATTAGACAATCAAGAAAATTCCATCTTTGAGAAAGAACAAAAAGTCAAAAGCAATAAATTGACAACAACCCCAAAAGAAAACCAACCTTCTTCAATCAAGATAATTTCAATAATAACAATATCAATTGCACTATTCCTCCTACCATTCACTATAAAAATATCAGTTACAGAAAACCTCCCTAAAGTAGACATTTACACTGATGGAAAAACAAAAATAATAACCCTAACAGAAATAAAAAACATGGATGATCAAAAAGAAATAAAATCACTCATTCACAAGCTTAATTATAAGTTACTTGCAACTATTGATTTTCACGATCTCAAGTCGGAAATAAACGATGATAAAGATACAATAATTCTCAGTTATGGAACAGGAGTTTTTTCAATTGACTGCATTAACAAGTCAAACAATAAAGTCAGAACTTATGTCAGCCACAAGGAAGCTTCCATATACAATAAAATCAAGGATGGAACAGCATGTCAAAGCTAGAAAGAATGGTGCCATTTATTATTCCACTCGCATTTTTGCTGGCTTCTATCATAGTCAACTTAATTTATGACTATCACGATGTTCAAGATATTGATGGCATGTACCGAGTGATAAAAAATGTTGAAGGGCCTGATAATCAGATAAGGCGCGTTAGCTTTTCCCTTTATATCGACATGGAGTCAGAAAGCTTCTGGGGTTGGTTACAACTTGGTGATAACAAAGATAAATTTGAGGGTAAGATACTCTTTTCCGGCAAAATCTCCAGGCTGGCATTACATGATAATTCTGTGCAAGTCGAACAAGTTAAAGTCTACCCTGTCTCAACCTATTCCCTGGAAGCCTTGTTTGACAATCCCGCGCTGTCACTATTAAAGCTGTTGCTGGCAACTGATTATAAAGTGGTATGGCACTATACCTTGGTCGACAGCGTATTTTGTTTCTCCAACGAAGCAGATGACAGCCTCAGATGTATGCAGAAAGTCATCTAATCTCAAAATTGTTAGTGATGCAGACCATTCCCGCGTACTGGCAACCTCTTTCGATAAGGACAAAACCGCTATTCCCTCAAGCCACTGTAAATCCAGGCAACTGCTACACTCTACAGAATAGGGAAGCGCACAACAAAGGAACTGTTATGCCCATAGCCAGAGTTGCCACCCGAGCCGCCAAAGGTGTGGAGGCGCCTCAGGTACTGGTCGAAGCTCACCTCTCCAACGGCTTGCCGGCCTTCAATCTGGTGGGGTTGCCGGAAGCTTCGGTCAAGGAAGCCAGAGAAAGAGTCCGCAGCGCCATAATCAATGCAGGTTTTGAGTTCCCCATGCGCAGGATAACCATCAATCTGGCACCGGCCGATCTGCCCAAGCAGGGTGGACGTTACGACCTTCCTATTGCCATTGGCATTCTGGCAGCATCCGGACAACTGCCACTGAAATCTCTGGACGAGCATGAATTTGTCGGTGAGCTTGGGCTGTCCGGTGAGGTCAGGCACTGCACTGGGATCCTGCCGGTGATCATCGCCGCCCGTCAAAGAGGCATCAAACTGGTATTGCCACAGGATAACCGCAGTGAAGCGGATTTGGTGGGCTACCGGCAATGTTGCCTGGCCCAGCACCTGCAACATATCGCCGCCTATCTGCACGGACAGCAAACTCTGCCGGGGATAGTCCCGGGAACCGAATGGCTGGAACAGTCCAAGCCGCACTCGAGTGATTGCCTGTCGGAGGTCATAGGCCAATATCAAGCCAAACAAGCACTGGAAATCGCTGCCGCCGGCGGGCATAACCTGCTGATGCTGGGGCCACCTGGCACAGGCAAAACCATGCTGGCCAGCCGGATAATCTCACTCCTGCCCCCCATGAGTTATGAAGAGGCGCTGGAAGTGGCTGCGATTCATTCAGTGGCCGGCATGGCCACTGAGCCGGGGGAGTTTTATCGCCGCCCGTTTCGCGCTCCGCACCACACCAGCTCGGCCATCTCTTTGGTGGGTGGCGGCGCGATTCCCAAACCCGGCGAGATTTCACTGGCTCACCTGGGAGTGCTGTTTCTCGATGAAATTGCCGAGTTTCCCCGCAAGGTACTCGACTGCCTGCGTGAACCCATGGAAACCGGCCATGTCATCATCTCCCGCGCCGCAGCCAAACTGCGCTTCGATGCCCGCTTTCAACTCATCGCCGCCATGAACCCCAGCCCCTGTGGTGATGCTGGCCCGGGAAGCCGCGCCAGCCCAGAGCAGATCCGCCGTTATCTGGCCCGGCTGTCAGGCCCTTTCATTGACAGATTCGACCTCACCATTGAGGTGCCCAAACTCCCGCCAGGCGCCTTGACCTCAGATACGGCGCAAGGTGAAACCAGTGAGCAGATAGCCGCCAGAGTAGCGGCAGCGCGGGAGCTGCAACTCAGCCGCGCCGGCGTACTCAATAGTCAGTTGGGCGGTAAGGCATTGAAGCAGGCAGGTTTCAAACCCGGCGATCTGGCGTTTCTCGAACAGAGTGTCAATCAGCTGGGATTATCGGTGCGCAGCTTTCATCGGCTGCAACGAGTGGCACGCACCATAGCCGATCTGCAGCTCAGCCCCATGGTCGAGCGGCGCCATCTGGCCCAGGCCCTGGGTTATCGGGCGATGGACCGTTTGCTGGCCAGCCTGCAACAGCTTTAATGACCCATCTAGATTGATGCCAGCATGTTAGGCGAGTCAACAAAGGGGCCTATGGCCATAGGCCAAGCGTCCAGAAAAAGCAAAACAGCTGAAAGCACCTTGGCTTCAGACTAGGTACAGGCCGCCTTTGTTACAGTAAAACGCCATTTCACTGACAAGGAGCCCAAGATGAAACCACTGATGCGTTCCCTTTCCATCAGCTCCATGCTGACATTAACCGCCTTACTCTGGGGTTGCAGCGATGTCATCAGCGAACAATACCCCACCGAGGCCGAAGCACGGGCTGAAGGAGTATTCGAGCGAGGCTGGCTGCCACCGATATTGCCGCCCTCGGCCACGGAGATAAAGGTCAACAATGATCTGGACAACAACAGCTCCAGCGGCAGTTTCCGTCTACCCGCCGCGGCAATGAGCGAGTTCACTTCTCAGTTAAAAGCCGAAGAAGGTCTGGCCAACAGCTGGTATTACCGCGAAGGCGACTCCCTGTGGATCTTCCGCCTGACCCAGGACGGAGTTATCCAGTACCAACTACAGTGAGGCTTCAGCTAGGTAACGGTTGCAGCTTGGCCAACAGAAAGGCCAACTCGGCCACATTGTGGACGGCCATCTTCTCCAGTACTTTCTTTCGATGCAGCTCCACCGTTCTCTGGGTGACATAGAGCTCGGCGGCAATCACCTTGTTGAGCTTGCCCGCCAACACTCTTTGCATCACCTCTTGCTCTCGCGGCGTCAAGGTTGCCAGACGGGAGCGGATCTCCGCCTGTTCACTGCCGGCAGCAAAACGCTGCGCCGTCAGGGCTGCGCCCTTGCTTAGCAGTTCAAGCAGCCGATCACCATCGACTGGCTTCTCAAGAAAATCCATCGCCCCTTGCTGCATCGCCTTTACTGCCATGGCGATATTGCCATGACCTGTCAGTATGATGACCGCCAATGGACTGGACGCTTGCAGCAATTGTTGATGTAGGCTGATCCCATCCATGCCGGGCATCTGCACATCGAGTACCAGTACCCCGGGCTGTTGCCAGGCCGCACCATCCAGGAAGCTTGCCGCACAGTCAAAACCAACTGCATCTATGCCTTGGCCCTTGAGCATCCACTGCAGTGATTCAAGCACATCCTGATCATCATCAACCAGATATACAGGGGTCATCATCGATTCTCCTCGGCAGTACCACCACCATGTCCAAGCCGCGCTCGCTGTTGTGGGCACTGATGCTGCCACCATGTTCTTCCACAATACGTTTGCAAATAATCATCCCGAGCCCCAGGCCGTTGCTCTTATTGGTTTCAAACGGGAAAAACAGCCGTTCAAGCTGAGCCTCACTCAAGCCTGTGCCCGCATCAGACAAGGTAAATCGACATTGCTTGGCGCTGCACTCAAGGCTGAGTCTTAACCAAGGTTCCTCACTCTGCTCCATGGCATCCAAGGCATTGAGCAACAGATTGACCAACACCTGTTGCAACAAGTTGGCATCCCCATCTATGGTCACGGCTTGCAACTCACACACAGGGACAACCCCCAGACGCTTGAGCTCGGGCGCCGTCAGCGCCAGAGTATCGCGAATGAGCTCGTCCAGACGAAAACAGCGATGCTCACAGGGCTGCTGACAAAACTCCCGTAATCGGCGAATCGTATCCTGGGCCCTGTCCACCTGGCTAATAAGCTTGCCGAGGGCGTCTTTGATCTCCTGCTGCTCGTCTCCCAGACGATACAGACACCCCTGGGCCAGATAGCGGATCCCGGCCAGAGGCTGCTTGAGTTCGTGAGAGATACCTGAGGCCATTTCGCCAGTCAGCAGTACCCTTTGCGCCCGATAAAACTGATTCCGCTGCTCAAGCAAAGCCTTTTGGGTTCGGCTGTGCTGTTCCATTTCGCTGCGCAGTGCCCCGGTGCGCTGCACCACCAGACGTTTTATCCGTAAGTGATGCAGATACCCCAACAGCAGGCACAGCAAGATGGCCCCCACCCAGGGAGCCACACCTGAAACCACCCTGTGCCAGTTGGTTTGAAACGGCCATTGCTGCAAAGTGCGCCGCAGCGCAAACACGCTGCTGTCGTTCACCGGCACAGACCAACCCGCATACCCGCCCGCCTTGGCCGCGGTTGAATCTTCAGTCAGCGCCAGCAGTGCTCTGGCCACTTCGGTTGCCAGGGCATTATCTGTGTGACCCGGCTTGGACAGGGCGGTATAGGGATATAACCGGCTCGATACCTGGCACTGAAACCCAGGGTGCTTTTCCGCCAGCAACACCTTAAACGCCTCTTTGGGGTAACGCCCGGAGGCAATGGCCTGCTCCAGCACACAGGCCGGTAATACCGCCAGTTCGGCCTCGCCACTCAGCAGCCTATCCAACAAAGCGGTCTGCGGAAAGCCGACAAACTGCAACGCCTTGAGCTCGGTGGCAGGGTTGATCCCCCGCAGTGCCAGTTCACCGCTGAAGATCAGAAAACCGCCGAAAGCCTTGGGATCGGTAGAGATGATCCTCAGTTGTGACAACTGCTGCCAACTGGTCAGTTGCACCTCGGGGCGGGCCACCAGCGTCGACCCCATCGCCAGTTCCGGATCCCGGCCATCTCTGGGTATAAGCGTCAGTAACTGGCTGACACCATAGTCTTTCTTATAACCCACAGTGGCGTATTGATTGGCGAGAATAAAATCCAGAGCGCCTTGGCTCACCTGTTGATCCAGCTCAGCCGGAGTCAGAGGCAACAGAGTCACCCTCTGGCCGGTATGCTCGCTTATTGCTGTCGCCGTGTCCTGCCAGGCCAAGAGCGTATCGGCCGGCTCACCAAAAGTGAGGATACCGATACGGATATCGGCCCAGGCCTGAGGCAGACACAGGCAAAACAGCAACAACACGCTTGGCAAATAACGGCACATGGCAAATTAGTTAAGCATTAAACACCTCGCCATTATGCGTTATTTCATGCCGCGACAAGCGGCTTTAAGCGCGGGAATTGATCGGCTTCACATCTGAGATTCGCTTTCGGAAAACCGCTATATAGCGGCACCGATGATTTTGATTCCATGGTGCCATGCAAACAAAAAGTGAGGCTGATATGAACGCTAAAGTGACGCAAAGCCGGCGGGCTTTTCTCAAGGGAGGGCTGGCCGTTTCCGCCCTGGGACTGGCACCTGTGGCTCTGGCTGCCGGCAAGAGCAGCAAACCCCAAATCCAATGGGATGAAACTTTCGATGTCGTGGTGGTCGGCAGCGGCCTGGCCGGTACCTGCGCCGCCATTCGCGCCAAAGAGCAAGGTGCCGCCGACACCATCATCATCGAGAAAATGCCGGTGCTCGGCGGAACATCTGCGATTTCCGGACTCAACTTCTCCGTGGTCAACAGTCATCTGCAACAGCGAGACGGTATCCAGGACTCGGCCGAACTGTTTGCCGAAGATATCAGTCGCGCCGGTGGTTTCCAGAACCACAGAAATCTTACGCTGACCATGGCCGAAACCACGACCCGGGTGCTGCCTTGGGCAATAGAGCGCGGTTGCCGCTTCCACGACAAGCTCAAGAGCCTGGGTGGCCATTCAGTGCCCAGAACCCTGTATCCGGTCAATGGCGGCGGCAAGGGGATCCTAAGACCACTGCGAGCCTTTTACACCCAGGAGCTGCAGGGTGAGATCCGCCGCCGGGTCAAGTTCGAGCGACTGATCCAGAACGAAAACGGCGATGTGCTGGGGTTGCAGGTCCGGGAGCAATACCACTTCGATCCCACCCTGGCCAACGATGATCGCGACAACCGCAGTGGTGTTATCAAGCATTATCGAGTGCGTAAAGGTGTGGTCATGGCCGTGGGAGGCTACAGCCGCGATGTGGAATTCCGCTCGGCCGAGTTTCCCAATATCCGCGAATACATTCCCACCACCACCCACAGAGGCGCCACGGCCGGTGCACTCAAGGCTCTGGTGGCCGCCGGCGCGCAAACCGTGCACCTGTCGCTGATGCGTTTTGCCTTCGATATTCCCACCGAAGATCTGCAGTGGGGCGCCTTGGTCGACCCGGCCAGCGGCAAACGTTTTATCAGCGAGCGAAATAACCGCCAAGTAGTGGCTGAAGCCATCTGCAACATAATGGATCGCAACAATGGTCGCTTCCCGCTGAACATCTATGACCAGGACGGCATAGACAACTTCCACGACAAGCAGCGCCTGCAGCTGGCATTGGAAGAAGGCATGATGCAGCGCTACGACACGCTCGAAGCCCTGGCCCAGGGCGAAGGCATAGATCTACCTGGCCTGAAGGCGACACTCAAGCAGTACAACGCCGATGCCCAAATCGGCACCGACAGCCAGTTCGGTAAAGACTTCAAGGCCCTGAAGCAGGTCAGTGTCAAACGCGCCCCCTTCTATGCCATCAAGGCCCGTCCCAAGTTCAATTACACCCAAGGTGGCGTGCTAATCAATGAACAAGCCCAGGTCATCTCGCTAACCACAGGGCGAGCCATCAAGGGGCTGTATGCCTGCGGCGAAGCCACGGGTGGCTTGTTCGGCCGTATTCGTCTTACCGCCTGTTCCTGCCCGGATGCCTTCGCCTTTGGGGTGATTGCCGGTGAACAAGTTGCCAAAGCTTAAGGAGTCGCCCATGAAAACTTCACTGATCTCAGCCCTGTTGATGGGCACCTTGCTGGCGAGCCAAGCCTGGGCCGGCGAACTGACCAAGATATCCGGCTCCCGCGAAGGCCGCAGCAACCACGCCTTCATGTATCAAGAAAAGGACTGTAAGACCTGCCACTTAGGCGCCCCCAAAGGCCCGGCAACAGAAATCGCCTGTCTCGAATGCCATGGCGATTACCAGCAAATTGCCGAGCAAACCCGTGACAGTAAGCCCAACCCACACGATGCCCCCCACTGGGGAGCCGATGTGCCCTGCACCGTGTGCCACAGCGAGCATAAGCCGGCAAAGGTGTTATGTAACGACTGCCACCAGTTCACATTCTCCAATTTCAGCCACTGAATTCAGAGGTCAAGATGAAAAAATTACCACTGGCTATCACAGCCCTCGCTGCCTTTTCCGGAGCCGTCAGCGCCGCCCCGACTCTCTATGGCCGCTTGGATTATTCGGTCACCCACTCAGACTCGGGCAGCGCCACCCATAAAGCCAAGTCAGGCACAGTGCTGGAAAACAACTTCACTCGCCTGGGCGTCCGGGGGCAGAACGATCTTGGCAGCGACTGGCAAGTATTCTACCAGATTGAGCTTGGAGTCAACGCCGCTGCACAGGACGCTGGCGATAAACCCGTATCGGCGAGATCGACCTTTCTCGGACTACGGCATCAAGAATGGGGCTCGCTGGCGGCCGGACGCATGGAGCCTGTGTTCAAGATGACCAAAGGCTTTGTCGATGTGTTCGATAACTACAGCATGAAACACGATCGCTTGATGGCCGGGGATAAACGTTGGGGCGACTCACTGGAATATCGCACGCCAAACTGGCGCGGCTGGCAACTGGGGGTCAGCTACCTGCTGGAAGACAACCACTTTGACACGGACGATGCCCGTCGTGACAACGGCAACTTCCAGTTGGCATTGAGCTGGGGTGATAAGCGTCTCAAGCAAGGCGATCTGTATCTGGCCGCCGCCTACTCAGACGGAGTGGAAGATATCAAGGCCTGGCGCCTGGTGGGGCACTGGAAGCTGCAGCAGCTCAAGCTGGGAACCCTGATCCAACACTCGGAATTGGTCAATCCGGCCAAGCCGCAATGGCAGGCGCGGGAGGGCACAGGATTTTTTGTCAGTGCCTCCTATCAACTGGACAAGTTAATGCTCAAGGCCCAGTACGGCCGAGATGATTCGGGAACCGGACTCATAGCCACGCGAATTTACGAAGCCCTGGGACAAGCAGCCCAGACAGTGCCTGAGGTCAGCCAATGGGGCATAGGCGCCGAGTATCAGCTGTCCAAGTCCACCAGAGTCCACACCGAAATCGGCCAGTTCGATGCCAAGGGTTACAGTGACTTTGACGACACTATCACCAGCATAGGTTTAAGATACGACTTCTAAAACCATTGCAGTCAAAGGCCCGCATTCGCGGGCCTTTTCAATGAAATAACGCTACGAAGCAGCGCCTGTTACACATACTCCCTGAGCACTTCCCGGCCCAGCGTCAGCACCTGCATCTCTTCCGAGCCGCCGGAAACTCTGTCGACCCGCAGATCGCGCCAGAAGCGGCTAATGCGATGCTCGCCAGTGATCCCCTGACCGCCAAACACCTGCATGGCATTGTCGACCACATTAAAGGCCGCCTTGGAGCAGTAGAGCTTACACTTGGCGGCATCGCCCGGGGTCATCTGGCCGTTGTCGGCCTTCCAGGCGGTGTGATAAATCATGTTCTTCATGTTGGTGAGCTGCACCGACATATAGGCAAACTTTTCCTGGATCAGCTGCGTCTTGGCGATCGGCAAGTCAAACTGTACCCGCTTGTTGGCGTAACGGGCGGCATCTTCGAAGGCGCAATAGGCACAACCATAGTTACTGCAGGCAATAAGGAAACGCTCCAGATCAAACTCCTTCTTCACCCTGGCAAACCCGTTGCCTTCGGTGCCGAAGAAGTCCTTTTCCTCCAGCTCTACGTTGTCGAACTCCACCACACAGCAACTGTCCATCTTCAGTCCCAACTTGGGCAAGTGACTGACAGAGATCCCCGGTTTACTCATGTCAACAAAAAACTCGGAGAAAATCGGTTCGAAGCTGGCGGAATCTTTGGCCATCACCACCAGATAAGGGGTCTCGGCGGCACTGGTGATATAACATTTGGTGCCATTGAGGTAGACCTTGCCCTTTTTTCGGGTATAAGTGGTCTGCAGGCTGCGCACATCCGAGCCGGCATCCGGTTCGGTGACCGCCGAGTTCCACACCTGTTTGCCGGTACCTATATAGGCCATGATCTTATCGATCTGCTCCTGGGTACCTTCCTGCAAAATAGTAGGGTATCCCGCCATCTGATAAAGCACATAAGTTGGCGCACCGAGGCGACCCAGTTCTTCCCAGATCAAGGCCAATGTCACCAGACCGGCATCGCTGCCGCCGTATTCTTCCGGAAGCAGCAAACTATCCAACCCCAGCTTGGCCAGCTCTCTGACAAAACGCTCAGGATATTCATTGTTGTCGTCGCAGGCGGAGAAATAGCATTCCCAGTCCTCCTGTGACATCAGGTCTCTTACTCCTGCAATAAATGCTTCTTGTTCGTTTGTCAGTCGATAGTTCATCGATACCTCAGCAAGTTTTCATCAGTAAGCAGGATGCCTGCCTAAACTCTGCGACAGGCACCTACGGCAGTATAACTCCAGGCATATTCGAGTCAATCCAGATAGAAATGCTGGAACATGGTCAATACTATAGAAATTAGCCCGCCATCCCTTTGAGCTATTTCACAATAATCCAAGTGAAATAGATTATTGAACAATAGGGTATAAATTTAAATCCTGAAACAATCCATTTAATTAATTAAAAAATAAAATCACAGAAAGTAACTTATGATTTATTGAGCAATATCAACCAATAGAATCCACCCGCCAGTAAAATCAATTTATAATTATATAATCGTGGAGATATAAATGACTAAAAATGTAAACTTCAAAATTATTCCCGTAACTCATTATAAACAAAATACCTGTATTGTTTGGCAAGATGGCTGCAACAAGGCTGCTATAATAGATCCAGGTGGTGAAGTAGAGAAGATAACAAGTTTTATTAAAGACAATGAACTGGAGCTGGATAAGATACTCCTGACCCATGGTCATATAGATCATATCGGCGCAGCCAGATTATTGGCCGAGAGTTCATCGGCCGAAGTACTTGGTCCTCATAAGGACGATACTTTTCTGTTTGATATGTTGCCGGAGGAATGTCGTCTGTATCAATTTCCCCACTGTGATGTTTTTTATCCAGACCGCTTTCTTGAGCAGGATGACACTATTTGGGTCGGCGAGTTACAACTTCAGGTGATTCATTGTCCGGGCCATACACCAGGCCACCTGGTATTCTTTGCCCCGGCAGCCAAGCTGGCCTGGGTTGGCGATGTGCTGTTCAAACACTCCATAGGCCGCTGCGATTTCCCCGGCGGTAATCATGCGGCGCTGCTGGATTCCATCAAGCACAAACTCTGGCCGCTGGGTGAAGATGTGAGTTTTATTCCCGGCCATGGCCCCATGTCAACTTTTGCTGAAGAGCGGCACCACAATCCTTATGTCGCCGTCCGTTGAAGCCGTTGCCGCCTCCTTGGAGGCGGCGATTTTCGATATTTTTGATAAGCAGCGTTTGTATAGTTAGTATCTGATAATCAGTGTTTTACAAATCCAGCGACACTGGTATCCGCCAAGGTCATACCACGGGTTTCCGGTGCCAGCAAAATGGAGACCACCAGGCCCAGCAGTGAAATACCGGCGCCGGCCATCATGGTCCAGGAAACCCCATAAGCGTTCATAAATACAGGCAAGGCATAGGTCGAGAGTATGGTGCCTATGCGACTGAAAGACATCACGGCCCCCACGGCCGAAGCCCGGATATCGGTAGGGAACAACTCATTGGGATAGAGCCACTGCAAGATCCCCGGACCACCTGAGCAGAAGGCGTACATACCAAAGGCCGCAATCACCACCCAGATACCGGGCGAGGACACCAGCCCCAGCATCGCCAGTGACAAGGTCATCATGGCAAAGCTGATGATAAGCAGTGGCCGGCGGCCCATGGAATCCAGCCAATACATGGCCGGGATACAGCCTATGATAAAGAAGGCGCTAATGATGATGTTACCAAGTGCCGAGTCTTTGCCATCGTAGAAGCCCAAAGCCCCGACTATCTGCGGCCCAAAGGTGTAGATGGCAAACATGGGGATAATTTGGCAGGTCCAGATAGTGCCGATAAAGATGATCATGGTGAAGTTGCGTTTTTCGAACAGCTTACAATACTGGGTATCGATCTTCTCTTCCGCTTCAATATGAATATTGCCGCCAAAATACTGTTGCATAACTTGTTTGTACTCGGCGATACGGCCCTTGCGCAGCAGCCAACGTGGCGACTCGGGTAGATGGAAACGCCCAAACAGGATTACCAGACAAGGGATCAGGCCGCTGCCAAGCATCCAACGCCAGCCACCCTCGAGATCATAAAGCAGGTAACCGACCGCATTGGCCGCAGTAGCACCCACATACCACATCAAGGCAATGAAGCCCATGGTAAAGGCCCGCTTCTTGGTTGGGGAAAACTCGGCCACCATGGAGGTGGCTATGGGGTAATCGGCGCCGATCACCACCCCGATAAGGAAGCGCATCACCACTAATTCTATTGGGGAGGAGACAAACATAGTGGCGACAGAAAGCACGGCTATCGCTATGATATCTATTAGAAACATTAACTTACGACCGAACAGGTCGGCGATGTAACCAAAGAGTGCAGTACCGACAAACAGGCCAACCAGGGTAGACGCCCCAACCAAACCAATCCAGTTGGCATCCAACTGCATTTCAGGGATCAGCTGCTCAAGCGCCAGGCCAATAATGACCAGAATATAACCGTCGAGGAAGGGACCACCACTGCCCCAAAACATGATTTTCTTATGTAATGGCGTAAACTCCATTTCATCGAACTTTTTAGCTTTCATATGCTAATCTCTTATTTTAAACCAATAAATTCATTTGATTTATTCGTTCACAAAAATGTGCCATTAATCTTCAGTCTGATTTCTCAACCGAGAAATACTGAATAAAAAATGGAATTAAAACAAATCTGAAGCTCAAAAGTGAGAAAACGGTTACAATTAGCAAACTACATAAATAGCATGTAAAACTTAAATAGGCTGAATAATGGATAAGAGCATAGCGCTTAAAACAAATAGTTATTTCACCCTGTTGACTAAAAAGAGTGGACAACCTTGAAAGTGTATGCTCTCACTTTGCACAATCGAGCTCGTTAGAAAACTAACTTAAATTCAGATTTAAGGTTTTCGAGCGGCACTAACCATAACGATATTCAATACCGAATGTACCTCTGGGGTATTCCCACTTCTTGATAATGGTCTCGCCGCAAAGCATTTTACAAGTGCCACATTCCAAGCAACCGGCAGAGTCAAATTTTAAGCTGCCGTCGTCCTGAATTTTATAAAGTCCTGCAGGGCAAGCATTGACCAATTTACGAAATTCATTAATATCCGGGTTTTCAACAAGCTCAATATGTGGATGCCCTTCATCAACATAGAACTTATTCACCCCCAATTTCACATCAACATTAACTGGCTCGCTCATATCGCTGTCATCCCCTTAATACCATCTTTGATCAGATTCATATAACCCACTTCTTTGGCATGCTTCATCAGGGTCTTGCGCAGAGGCTGCGAGGCGCTGCCATCTATGGTGAACATCTCCTGCATGAGATCGGCGACCAGCTTGGGATACTGATTGAAGATCCTTGGGTTCTCCATAAAGGCGGGTAATTTCTGGTACAGCTTGAGATCTTTCATGATAAAGCTGTTGTCCAACAGTGTTTGATAGGCACTGAGTCCAGCGGCACTGAAATCATTCTTGGCCTTGGCTGCGAGCACGGCTCTGGCTGCAGCCTCACCAGATGCGATAGCCAAGTCCATTCCGCGGACCGTATAGCCCACGTTGATACAGAAACCTGCGGCATCACCGGCAATCAAGACACCATCATCCACCAGCTTGGGCACCATGTTCAGTCCGGCTTCGGGAACCACGTGGCCTGAGTACTCGAGTAGCTTGCCGCCTTCAATCAAAGGCTTGATCGCCGGATGATTCTTGAAGTCTTCCAGCATCTGCGGCACTGTCTTGGTGGAGGTTTCGATATGGTGCAAACCACACACTACGCCCAGAGAGACTGTGTCTTTATTGGTGTAGAGGAAGCCCCCACCCAAGAGACCATTGGAAGGTGAACCGGCAAACAACCAGGCAACCCCTTCGTCACCACTGACATTAAAACGATCCTTAATCTGCTGCTCGGACAGGGCAATCAGCTCCTTGGCACCGACCGCCATGGCACTGGCTTGCACCTTGGGCTTCACCATGCCGATCTGCTCACCCAGAAGTGGATTGACTCCTTCAGCCAGAATCACTGTCTTGGCCAGCAGTGAATCGCCATCGGCTTCTACACCAACAACCTTACCGTCTTCCTTGAGAATTTTTTCGACCCGAATACCGGTAATAAACTGAGCCCCGGCTTCCTCGGCTTGCTCGGCCAACCACTGGTCGAAAGTGCCCCTGAGCAGAGTATAAGATTCCTCTACCGGCTCCTGACCACGGCCGTTGTGATAGTCCAGAGTTACTGCCGTATCATCAGTGAGAAACGATACTTTTTCTTTGGTGACCTTACGCTCCAGCGGTGCCCGCTTGGCAAAGTCAGGCATGATCTTTTCCAGGCTGTGAGCATAGAGTCTACCGCCAGTCATATTCTTGGCCCCGGCATAGTTGCCGCGTTCAATCACCAGAACATCGGCGCCCTGACTGGCCAGGACATAGGCAGCAACGCAGCCGGCGAGTCCGCCTCCCACTATGATTGCGTCAAATGCATCTTCTGACATGCTGATCCTCTCTTGAATTCGAGACTACCGGCCCCTTGAGCCGGTAGTCGGGCCAGACAGTTAACCTTTGAAACTGTTCAGTAAGGCTGGAACTATCTTGTTGATATCACCGACAATGCCGTAGTCCGCATACTGGAAAATGGGGGCATTCTTATCTTTGTTGACGGCGATAATGGTTTGGGAATCATTAACACCGACCATGTGCTGGATCTGACCTGAAATACCGACAGCCACATAGACATCTGGCTTGATCATCACACCTGAAACCCCAATGTAGCGCTCACGCTCCATCCATTTTTCGGTTTCGGCGATCGGGCGACTACAACCCAGTTCGGCTCCCACATTGTCGGCCAGCTGTTCAAGCAACTTCAGGTTGTCGAGAGAACCGATACCGTTACCTACACCGATAACGCGCTTAGCCTTACCCAAATCCACATTGGACTTTTCTTTTGGCCGACGAGCCAGGCAACGAATCCCATTGGCGGGGGCAACAAATTCCAGAGCGATAGTTTCGGCGCTGCGACCCGCTTCTTCGGCAGGCAATTCCTTGAAGGCACCGGCAGCCAGAGTCACTACGGCAATTTGAGAGCTGATCTTCTCTTCACCTATGGCCAGGCCACCGTAGACCAGGTGCTTGGCACCCACATGGCCTTCACCATCGACTGTGAGTTCGGCGGCATCATTGAAAACCCCGGCACTCAGGCGCACACCCAGCTTGGCAGCCAACGCCTTGCCACGACGGCTGGCAGGCAGCAAGACCAAAGATTGCTGCGCTTGGGCTTCAATCGCCTTGGCCATGGTCAGAGCATAATCTTCAACTATGCGGCTAGAATCCTTCTCACCCAGGTGATACACCTTGTTTGCGCCCAGTGCCGCAGCCCTGGCGACTTCATCGGCACCCCCCAAGACAAATACAGAAACACTGTTACCCAGTTGCAGACCGGCGGCCATTACTTCGGGCAGACGAGCGGCCTCACTGCTGAAAACCCAAACATTTGCTAGCTTGCTCATTTCATCCCCCTCAATTCAATACGTTGCCAATATGACCGACAAACTCGGCAACCTGGCCATCGTCATCACCCTCGATGATGATCTGTTTGCGAGCCTTCTGCTCAGGCGCAGTAATAGACACCAGCTCAACCAGTTGTGGGATCTCTTCCAGCGCCAGATCGGCATAAGCCAACTTGTTGACCGGCTTTTTACCTGCGGCCAGAATGGCTTTCATTGAAGGGATTTGAGGTTCGTTGATATCGGCAGAAACCGCCAACACGGCAGGAAGCGACAACTCCAGTTCTTCAACTTCATCGTCCAGCTCGCGCTCGACCCGGACCACACCATTGGCGACTTCCAAAATCTTGCTGACACCATTGATGCAAGGTACTTGCAGCAATTCACCAAGCAGCAAACCTACCTGCTGGGCGTAGATGTCACCCGAACCGTCACCGCAGAGGATCAGCTCAAACCCTTCCTGCTTGGCAGCAGCAGCCAAGACTCGGGCAGTTTGATGGGGCAGCGCCTGCTCCAGCTTGGGATCGCAAACCAGGGTCAGCGCGTCCGGGCCTCTTGAGAGGATATCTTTGCAGGCTTTGGGGGCGGCCAGTGCATCTGCGCCTATACTCAACGCCGTAATGCTGCAATCGCTCTGGGTTGCCTTGATTTGTACCGCAGCTTCAACGGCACACAGATCGAATTGGCCTATCTTTTTGTTTACATTACTTGTATCTACAGGAAGGTTGGGAATGACTTTGATATCCTGCTCTTCCGGGACAAGCTTATAACATGCAATGATCTTCATCTTATCTCCAGTCTAAGTATCACTATAAACATTCGTCTCTACTGGTTTACATTCCTCAACATTGGTGATCGGAAACCCATAATCAATAAAATTTCAGGCTTGCATCACACAAAGTCGCACCCTCCTGGGTAACGAAAGGGAATAAAAGTCCACACCCATTTAGATATCAATATGGATAATAGATTAGTTCACCTTAACCAAATTTAGAGTTGCTTAATTGATTATCAGATTAATTAAATAAACCTCTCACAATCCATCAGCGTCATTTTATTAATACAAGCTATTTTCAATTAAGACCAAACAAATTCGTTTGTTGAGCCACTTTTTGTGAGCAATATCCAACTTTTCAACCAAATTAAACAAAACCTGATTACATAACGACCTTCAATGGTTCATTTTCACCGTTTTTATTGATTTACATCACACATTTTCGAGCAAGATAACAATCCATTGACCAAAAGTGTGATGCGGGAATGTTTTTTTATTTATTACCGAAACCATAATCGGTTCAAATTAAAAACGGAGAGTGATGAATGAATAAGTTTAAGCTAAAAAACATAAGCTTAATGTTATTAGGACTAACGCTTAGCATGCCAAGTTTGGCAGTAGACATCAGTGGTTCAATAAGAGCTAACTACAGTATTAAAGATTTTAGTGATGCTTCAAAAGCTACGGGTGGCGACTTTGATTTCAACACCTTGGGAATAAAACTCTCCCAGGATTTTGAAGACTATGGATTTGTCGCTGAATACCGCTTTGCCGATGGCTATGACTACCTGAAAAATGGTTATGCCTATTGGAATGCCAATGAAGATTTAACTCTACAGCTAGGGGTGGTCAACAAGGCATTTGGTAATAAGAACTTTGCTTCCCACAACTGGTGGTATAGCCTCAACTACTACCTTGGTTTCGAAGATGATTATGGTGTTGGATTCAATATCAACCACAAATTCAATAACTTAGAAACAGACTTCTCTTTCATCCAGAGTTCTCTTTATAAGGGCAGCGACTATCGTAATTTCGCCGGTACTATAGGTTCAGGCACAGTCAATGGCACTACCTACAATAACAAGGAATACAATACCGCCAGTCTGCGCGAGACCTACAGATGGGAAAACGATAACTGGCAAGTGCTCTTGGGAGCCTCTGTTGAATACGGCCAACTTTATAATCCGGTTGCCGATGAATCAGGAGATAACCTGAACTATGCCGTACACCTGGATGCAAAATATCGTGGCTGGGGTGTACAGCTCCAGTATTTGAAATATGACTTTGATCAATATGATGATGGTCAAATAGATACTTCAAAAATTGGTGTTGGTGCAGTAAATGGTTTCTATGAAGTAGCCGCCAAAGGCGACATCATGACCTTCAACCTGTCAAAAGTTTTTGATACCCAATGGGGTGGTCAATTCACCTTCTATAACGACTTCAGTATTTTAACCCCTGACGAATCACACTTTGATGACTCTGTACTTAACAGTACTGGGGTATCTCTTTCATACAAACAATTCTTTGTATATGTCGACTATTATCATGCCAAAAATGTTCTCTGGCTAGGTGACAATAGTCTGGGTCTAGAGGACAGCGATAAGGAGTGGAATGGTCGATTCAACATTCACCTGCAATATTGGTTTTAATAACTGAGCTATTTAACCAGTAGCTCAAACCCAAATCATTTTATATTAATCTGAGGTTTTTTATTAAACCTTACGGGCTCACCTTTCCTGAAAATCAGTTAAAGACTTTTTGGGCATGGAGAATTTTGATGAGTGAAAATAAAAAGATCAAAAAGGCCGGTATTGAAGCGAAAATATTTTTCCCTTCATTATTGGTGGTGATCCTTCTCTCCTACTTTACCGTGAGAGACCTTGATGCAGCCAATGAAGTTATCAGTGCAGTCTTCCATTACTTAACCCATAGCTGGGGCTGGGCATTTGAATGGTACATGATAGTCATGCTGGCCGGCTGGCTCTGGTTACTATTCGGTCCTTATGCCAATAACCGTCTCGGTAATGAAGAACCTGAATTCAGTACCGGAAGCTGGATCTTCCTGATGTTTGCCTCCTGTACCTCAGCCGCCGTGCTGTTCTGGGGTTCATTGGAGATCTACTACTATGTCAGTTATCCCCCATTTGAAATGGAACCTCTGACAGTCCAAGCCAAAGAATTTGGTCTGGCCTATAGTTTGTTCCACTGGGGACCACTGCCATGGGCCGGTTATGCCTTCTTCTCTGTCGCTCTGGGTTACTTCCTGTTCGTAAAGAAAATGGACGTGGTACGCCCCAGCGGTACGCTTTATCCCATCATGGGCAAGAAGTGTGAAGGCATCATAGGCACCATCATAGATAACATCTATGTCGTAGCGCTAATCCTGGCCATGGGTACCAGCCTGGGTCTGGCAACGCCTCTGGTTACCGAGTGTATTCAATATCTGTTCGGTATTCCGCGCACCATTGAAGTGGATGCCACCATCATCTCAGCCTGGATCATCTTCAATGCTATTTGTGTGGCCTTTGGTCTACAAAAAGGGATCAAGATTGCCAGTGACCTGCGCAGCTACCTGAGCATCATCATCCTCGCCTGGGTACTCATCATTGGCGCCACCACCTTCACAGTAAACTACTTTACCGATTCCATCGGGGTATTGCTGATGAACATGGGCCGCATGCTGTTCTACACAGCTTCCGTCAGCGACAGCAGCTTCCCTCAAGACTGGACAGTGTTCTACTGGGCCTGGTGGGTAGTTTACGGCATCCAGATGTGTATCTTCCTGGCCAAGATCTCCCGCGGCAGAACCGTGCGTCAGCTGTGTCTGGCGATGGTGGGCGGCCTGACAGCTTCTACCTGGTTGCTGTGGACCATTCTAGGCAGTAATACACTTAATCTGATGAATGAAAATATCGTCAATATGCCTGCCTTGATTGAACAATATGGTGCCGCCAGGGCCATTATTGAAACCTGGGCCGCTTTGCCAATGAGCACCATCACCATGTGGATGTTCTTTATTCTGTGTTTCTTGGCAACAGTGACATTAATTAACGCCTGTTCTTACACCTTGGCCATGTCAACCTGTAAAGGCGTCGATGCGGATAATGAACCACCGGTTTGGGTTCGTGTAGGTTGGTCTGTATTGGTCGGTGTTATCGGTATTGTTTTGTTGGCACTTGGTGGATTAAAACCATTGCAAACAGCGATTATTGCCGGCGGTGCGCCTCTCATTTTCGTGAACATAATGATCATTATCTCATTCTTGAAAGATTCACGAAAAAATAATTGGAAGAGTTAATCTAATTATAGATTCACCTCACACCTTAACTTGATTAAATATATTTATATAGGGGAGTTTTCATGGATTATCGTTTAACAGATGAGCAGGAACTATTCGTTAAAGGTGTTCGTGACTTAATGGAAAGAGAAAATTGGGAACAATATTTCTCTGAGTGCGATGAAAATAGTCAATATCCAGAAAGATTTGTAAAAGAACTGGCTGATATGGGCATAGATAGCCTGTTACTGCCGGAAGATTTCGGCGGCATGGAAGCCGGACTGATGACCTTGGCGGTTATCTGGGAAGAGTTGGGCCGCCTCGGTGCCCCCACCTATGTCCTGTTCCAGTTGGCCGGCTTTACCACGGTACTGAAACACGGCACCCAAGAACAGATCGACAAGATCATGGCCTTCCTGGGTACAGGTAAACAGATGTGGAACTCCGCCATCACCGAGCCGTCTGCCGGTTCCGATGTTGGTAGTCTGCTGACTACCTATACTCGCCGCGATGGCAAGATTTACCTCAATGGCACCAAGTGCTTTATCACCAGTGCCGCCGGTTGCCCATTCCTGGTTGTGATGGCCAAAGACTCAGCCTCTGAGAAACCTGTGTTCTCCGAGTTCTTCGTCGACATGACCAAACCAGGTATCAAAGTCAGCAAGCTCCCCAAACTCGGTCTGAAGATGGACAGCTGCTGTGAAGTGCAGTTCATCGATGTGGAGCTGGAAGAGAAAGACTTCTTCGGCACTGAAGGTAACGGCTTCCTGCGGGTAAAAGAAGAGTTCGATGACGAACGCTTCCTGGTGGCCTGCACCAACTATGGTACGGCTTACTGCGCCTTCGAAGACGCCGCCAAGTATGCCAACCAAAGGGTACAGTTCGGTGAAACCATTGGCCGCACTCAGCTGATCCAGGAGAAGTTTGCCCATATGGCCATCGAGCTGAACAACATGCGCAACATGATCTATCACACTGCCTGGAAAGCCGACAACGGCATGATGACCTCTGGTGACGCGGCCATGTGTAAGTACTACTGCGCCAACGCCGCCTTCCGGGTAGTCGACCATGCCATGCAGGTCTTCGGTGGCTACGCCATCGCCGGTGAACACCGCATCAGCCGCTTCTGGCGCGATCTGCGGGTAGACAGAGTCTCTGGTGGTTCAGACGAAATGCAGATCCTGACACTGGGTCGCGCAGTGCTGAAAGAGTACCGCAACAAATAGTTGCCCTTGAGTACCGGCCGGGCTTGCCAATCTCCCTGCTCCCGGTGAAACCGGCTGGTCGATATGACGCTGCACACAGCGCCATCTATGCCAAGAATTGCTAGAAGGAACAGATCATGTCACAACACTTATCTATGCCTACATTCGGTCCGCTCTCCGGTCTCAAAGTGGTGTTTTCCGGTATCGAGATTGCCGGCCCATTTGCCGGGCAACTGTTTGCGGAATGGGGTGCCGAGGTCATCTGGATTGAAAACGTGGCTTACACAGACACTATCCGAGTACAACCCAACTATCCAGAACTGTCTCGCCGCAACCTGCACGCCTTGTCGCTGAATATCTTCAAGGATGAAGGACGCGAAGCCTTCCTCAAGCTGATGGAAACCACAGACATCTTTATCGAAGCCAGTAAGGGCCCGGCCTTTGCCCGTCGCGGTATCACTGATGAAGTCTTATGGGAACGCAACAAAAAGTTAGTTATCGCTCACTTATCTGGGTTTGGTCAATACGGCACCGAGGAATACACTCACCTGGCCGCCTATAACACCATTGCCCAGGCCTTCAGCGGCTATCTGATGCAAAACGGCGATGTCGACCAACCCATGGCATCCTTCCCTTATACAGCTGATTATTTTTCAGGTATGACAGTAACCACATCTGCACTGGCAGCCCTGTATAAGGCGCAGCAAACAGGTGTTGGCGAAAGCATCGATGTGGCCATGTATGAAGTTATGTTACGCATGGGCCAATATTTCATGATGGACTACTTCAACGGCGGCAAGATGGCACCACGCCAGTACAAAGGCCGTGACCCTTACTATGCCGGTTGTGGCCTGTACAAGTGTGAAGACGGCTACATAGTGATGGAAATGGTCGGCGTCACCCAGATTGAAGAGCTGTTCAAAGACATAGGTCTTGGCCACCTGCTGCACACAGAAGCCATACCGGAAGGCACTCAGCTTATCCACCGTATCGAATGCCCACATGGACAGGAAATTGAAGATGCGCTGGAACGTTACATAGGCCAACGCACCATTGAACAGGTGCGCGAACGCTTCGCTGAACTGAAAATTGCCTGTGCCAAGGTACTCAGCGCCGAAGACCTGGAGTCCAACCCTCAGTACATTGCGCGTGAGTCGATCACCGAGTGGCAAACTATGGACGGCCGCACCTGCAAGGGCCCCAATGTGATGCCCAAATTCAAGAACAACCCAGGCCAGATCTGGCGCGGCATGCCAAGCCACGGCATGGATACCGATGCCATTCTCAAAGATATCGGCTACGACGAAGCCGCTATCCAGGAGTTGGTGAATAAAGGGCTGGCCAAAATCAAAGGAGACAAATAACTCCTGAAGTCGCGCGAAGGCTTGTGTTCAAGCCTTCGCAGTATACCCCGCTGAAAACGTTTTATTGAGCAAGGTGTCAAATGGATATAATAGCTGGACAAGATTTACGTCAAACTTGGGATGATCTGGCCCTCAACTATGGAGAGAAAACGGCGCTTATCGTCGAAAACCTTCAAGGGCTGGCCCAGGAATACAGTTATGCCGGACTCAATAAAGAGATCAACCGCACCGCCAACCTGTTTCATTCGCTGGGCGTCACCAAAGGTGAAAAGGTGGCTCTGCATATCAACAACTGTGCCGAGTTCATCTTCTGCTGGTTCGGTCTGGCCAAGATAGGTGCCATCATGGTGCCGATAAATACTCATCTGCTGCTGGAAGAAACCGCCTACATTCTGGACAAATGTGCTATCTCGCTGGTGGTTACCAGCAGCGATTTTCAATCACTCTATAGCTGTTTGCAGCAAGATCCCGGCTCTCCACTACAGCAGATACTGCTGATTGCCGATGATCCTGCCACCGAGCCGGCCAATATTCTCAATTTTCACCGCCTAAGGCTGGCACAACCCGACGAGCTGCAACACAGAGCGCCATTAAGCAGCAGCGATGTTGCCGAAATCCTGTTTACCTCGGGTACCACTTCCCGCCCCAAGGGGGTGGTAATTACCCACTACAATCTCAGATTCGCCGGTTACTATACCGCCTGGCAATGTGCCCTTAGGGACGATGATATCTACCTGACCCCCATGCCCGCCTATCATATCGACTGCCAGTGCACCGCAGCCATGGCGGCCTTTTCGGCGGGAGCCACCTTTGTGATGCTGGAAAAATTCAGCGCCCGCGCCTTCTGGGGGCAAATCTGTAAGTATCGTGCCACGGTCACAGAATGTATCCCGCTGATGATCCGCACCCTGATGATGCAGCCGCAAATGCCCTGGGAGAAACAGCATTGCCTGCGTGAAGTATTGTTCTACCTCAACCTGTCGGATCAAGAAAAAGACGCCTTTGTCGAACGCTTTAACGTGCGCCTGTTTACCTCATACGGCATGACAGAAACCATAGTCGGCGTCATAGGCGACCGCCCAGGTGACAAGCGGCGCTGGCCCTCCATCGGCCGGGTCGGCATGGGCTATCAGGTAGAGATCCGCGATCAACAAGGGCGCCCACTACCTCCCGGCGAGACCGGGGAGATCTGCATCAAGGGCGAACCGGGTAAGACACTGTTTCGTGAATACTACAAATTGCCGGAAGAGACCGCCAAGACACTCTCGGCCGACGGTTGGCTGCACACAGGCGACTCAGGCTACGTCGATGAGGAAGGTTTTTTCTATTTTATCGATCGCAGCTGCAACATGATCAAACGCTGCGGCGAAAATATCTCCTGTGTCGAACTGGAAAACATTATTTCCGAGCACCCCAAAATTGCCGATGTCGCCATTATTGGGGTGAAAGACTCAATTCGAGATCAAGCCATCAAGGCTTTTATTGTCTTGCATGAAAACCAGACAATTACCGAAGAGGAGTTCTTCGAATATTGCGAAGAACACATGGCTAAATTTAAAGTGCCTTCTTTCCTTGAAATCAGAAAGAGTCTACCGAGAACTTGTTCGGGGAAAATAAAAAAGAAGAGTCTTTGCTAACAATCAGCCAAACAAATAAACCGAATTAAAATTTTAAGCCTTCAATATATCGAAGGCTTAAAAGCAAACCGTAAAAACCAAAAAGTATTTGGTAAGTTGCTTATTACCAATAAATGTAATAGCTGGGTAATATCTGCTTAAGCCATAGATGATTGTGGCCTTAGGCTGGCGATAAGCGTTAACTGTATTTCGCACATACTCAGTGATATTTTAATCCAGATGGAGTATTAGCATGAACGAATCGTTACACATACGCCGCAATGGCCATATTCTGGAAATCACCCTGGATCGCCCCAAGGCCAACGCCATAGATGCCAAGACCAGTTTTGCCATGGGTGAAGCCTTTATCGCTTTTCGTGATGATCCGGAACTGCGGGTGGCAATTATCACCGGGGCCGGTGAGCGCTTCTTCTCTGCCGGCTGGGATCTGAAAGCCGCCGCCGAGGGCGAAGCCCCGGATGCCGACTTTGGTCCTGGTGGTTTTGCCGGTCTGACTGAGCTGTTCGATCTGGACAAGCCTGTTATCGCCGCCGTCAACGGTTATGCCTTCGGTGGTGGTTTCGAACTGGCCCTGGCCGCCGACATGATAGTCTGCAGCGACAACGCCAGCTTCGCCCTGCCTGAAGCCAAACTGGGCATAGTACCGGATAGCGGCGGCATGCTGCGTCTACCTAAGCTGATCCCACCTGCGATTGTCAATGAAATGATGATGACCGGCCGCCGCATGGATGCCCAGGAAGCGCTGCGCTGGGGCATAGTCAACCGGGTAGTGGACAACAGCCAACTGATGGAAACCGCCCGAGAGTTGGCGCAGGAGATCACCCAGAGTGCTCCTCTGGCCATCGCCGCTCTGAAAGAAGTTTATCGCACCACCAGCGAAATGCCGGTGGAAGAAGCCTATCGCTTTATCCGCAGCGGCCAGTTGAAACACTATCCTTCCGTATTGCACTCAGAAGACGCGCTGGAAGGGCCACAGGCCTTTGCCGAAAAACGCGATCCTGTCTGGAAAGGCAAATAATTTAAGGAAAGCACGCCAACCGGGACAAGGATGTCCCACCCCTGCAACCCACCAGGATAAATACCATGACCTGTTATGCATTTGAAGGTCTGATCCCTGTTGTCGACCCCAGCGCCTTTGTTCACCCCAGTGCCGTACTGATAGGCGATGTGATTGTCGGCGCCAATGTCTACGTTGGCCCTCACGCTTCCCTTCGCGGTGATTATGGTCGGCTGATCCTCAAGGCCGGCAGCAACCTGCAGGATGGCTGCATCATGCACGGCTATTGCGATCAGGACACCATAGTCGCCGAAGATGGTCATATCGGCCATGGCGCCGTGCTGCACGGCTGCATCATAGGCCGCAATGCCCTGATAGGCATGAACAGCGTGATCATGGATAGCGCCGAGATAGGGCCAGACAGCATAGTCGGCGCCATGAGCTTTATCAAAGCCGGCTTTCAGGGCCAACCGCGGCAGTTACTGGCAGGCTCTCCCGCCCGATATATCCGCGATGTCACAGAGCAGGATCTACACTGGAAACGCCTCAATACCCGGGAATATCAGGCGCTGGTGCCGCGCTGCCACAACTCCCTTCGGGAAGTGAGGCCGCTGACACAAGCCGAAGCCAACCGTCCCAGGCTCAAAGGGGTCACAGAGGTGACCTACAAGGCCTGATCCCCTTGCTGAATGGAGTACCCGTATGCCACTCAATCCCCAGGTTGAAACCTTCCTGCAGCAAACCTATGCCGCAGGCTTTACCCCCTATGAAGATCTGGCGCCCGAGGCCGGTCGTCATCAGGAACACAGCGATATTCCCCCGGCCAGGCCACCGGAAGAGATGGCCGCCGTTGAACACAGATTTATTCCCGGCCCTACCGCCGACCTGCCGGTTAGGATTTACCGCCCGAAACACAGCGAACAACCCCAGCCGGCGCTGATCTACTTTCACGGCAGCGGCTGGATGGTGTCCAACATTGAGATCAATGACCCCTTCAGCCGGGCACTGGCCAAGAATTGCGGCGTGGTGGTGATTGCCGTCAACTATCAAAAGGCGCCGGAGCACAAGTTCCCCATCCCCATGGATGACAGCTACGCGGCAACCCTGTGGGTGTTCAAACACGCCGAGAGACTGGGGCTGGATCCCAAGCGAATCGGTATCTTTGGCGACAGCGCCGGTGCCAATCTCGCCGCAGCGGTGGCATTGAGGTGCCGTGATGAAGACTCGGCAGATCTCGCCTGCCAGGTGCTGGTTTATCCGCCGGTGCAGTACGGCTGGCACACGGCCTCGGCCGAGAAATACGCCACAGGTTTTTTGCTGCACAAGGACAGCATGAAGTACTACTGGAACCACTATCTGCGCAGCCCGGCCGATGCCATTCATCCCTATTGCTCACCTTTGCTGGCAACCGACCACAGCAAGCTGCCTGCAACCTTGCTCTACTGCGCCGAATGCGATCCCCTGTGCGACGACAGCCGTCTGTACGCCGACAAGTTGGCGACTTCCGGCGTAGCCGTACACTATCAGCGCTACCCGGGCACGATTCACGGCTTTATCAAGATGTTGGGAGTATTCGATCAGGCCGATGAATTCCAGCGCGATGTCGGCGCCCAAGTAAGAGAGCTGCTGGCGGTCAAGGATTAACGATTAAAGCACCTGAGTTTGACAGCCCTGAAATTGGGCACCCAAACAGCCACCAGACATCACCACCTCCATGGGAGGGGTTTAAGATTGACAACAAAATGCCCGGCTCGATGCCGCAACGTAGTTCACTTAAGCGGAGCTGCCTTGTGATTAACAGGATATC
>NZ_JWGX01000056.1:0-45576 GCF_000813075.1 Shewanella sp. ECSMB14102 | reverse complement strand
CCTTTTGGGTGTATATTACTCAAATGACACAGATTTATGAACACTACCCGAGTAAAGCAAAAGATCGAACGGCGAGCCACTTCATTAAGTGAGTTCGCTGTTATTCTTATCATCCGCGACTTGCCAGACCTCAGAGGCTTGGCTAGACTGCCGCATCGGCGACGATTGTTGGCAATATCTCTATTCTATAAACCGGGCGATGTAATGAAAGCAAAGCAGTATCAGGGCTTTACCCTAATTGAACTTGTAGTGGTGATTATTATCCTCGGGATCCTGGCAGTAGTGGCCGCGCCCAAGTTTATCAATCTGCGCGACGACGCCACAGAGCAAGTGCTCAGGGGCCAGTATGCCGCCTTTGAATCTGCGGTGAAACTCTATCACAGTGGCTATCTGGCCAAGGGAGAACAGGGCGCCATCGACAATCTGGCCAGCTTTGGTGATGGCAGTGTTGATTCCAGTTCCAACGGCTGGCCCTATGCCACCGCAGGCAAAGACACCCATATTTTCGACGCCTGCGAACAGTTGTGGCATGGCCTCACAGATACCGACCTCAGCATAGCCTATGTAGAAGATGCCAATCTGCCTACAACCACTGTCGACGTGGCCTATACCTATAAACAAACGCCCAATACCTGTATCTACCGCTCAGTGTATTTTATCCAGCAAAATGAAGAGACACTGATCATGGAATATCTGCCGGATACTGGTGAGGTCTCGGTTCACAAAACCTTTTGGAGTCAGCCTTAAAGCCTGGCTGTTTCCCCCGGACTCTGATCGAAGTAACGCTTGAACTCCCGGCTGAATTGAGCCGGGCTCTCATAGCCCACTTCCAGTGCCGCTTCCTTCACCTTGAGGCGCTGTCTTTGCAGTAGCTCTTTGGCCTTATTAAGGCGGATCTTCTTCAAGTACTGAATGGGCGATGAGGCCGTGACCTCCTTGAAACAGCGATGAAATGCCGAGGGACTCATGTTAACCAACTCGGCTAACTGCTCTACCTCCACACTTTCACGATAGTTCTGATGCAGATATTTGAGCGCCTTCTCTACCCGGGATAAACGGGTATGACTGAGCGCCAGCGCATATAAAGGCGCCGCATTGTCGGAAGCCAATACCCGAAACAGCAACTCTTGCACCATGGCCTTACCCAAGACCTCGGCTTCCAACGGCGACTGCAGAGCCAGCAGCAAACGCTCGACACAGCAGAGCATGTCTTCACTGTTGGCGGCAACAAAGAAGCCGCTCTGACGAGCATCATCGAGATCCTTGGGCACCTTGTGGTGTTGATCCATCATGCGGATCAACTGGTTCAGTTGCTGCAGATCTATATCCACCATGAGTACCAATACCGGTTCTTCCTCGGAAGCAAAGGTTTCACACTCCACCGGCATAGGCACTGTCATCACCAAGGTGTTCTGCGGATCATAGTCATAGATCTTATCTTCGAGATAGACACGTTTACGCCCCTGGCCGACTATCATGATCCCTTGGGAATAACACATGGGGCCACGGCTGCCATAGGCCGAACTGCGAAACAGATGCACCCCTGGCAGGCTGGTGCTGTTGACCCCTTCATCCACCGCCAGGGCCGCCATTAAGGCTGCAATATCACTCATAACACTCTCCAATCATCAGGGTTTGGATACTAGCAGCATCACAGAAAAAAGCATCAAAATAGCCATATTCAAGCCCCTATTCACCAAATTAGGCAGGAATAGGCATAAATGCTCCAGCAATGTGTATTTCAATCCAAGCTGAGAGGACTAAGATGGCAACCATAGTTTTTCGGCTGTAAAAGAGAGAAATATCATGCTCAATTTCGACTATCGCAACCCTACCCACATAGTATTTGGTAAAGACAGACTGGCAGAATTGGATCAACTGGTACCGGCCAATGCCAGAGTGCTGGTGACTTACGGCGGTGGCAGTGTCAAACGCTTCGGCACCCTGGACAAGGTCATAACCGCGCTGGGCGACCGCGTTGTGTTTGAATTCGGTGGCATTGAAGCCAACCCCAAATATGACACCCTGGCCAGGGCTGCCGAGCTGGCGCGGCGCGAATCCATCGACTTTCTGTTGGCCGTTGGTGGCGGTTCAGTAATGGACGGCACCAAGTTTATTGCCCTGGCGGCAAAATTCGATGGCGACAGCAGCAGCTTGCTGCATCACGGTTTAAACCCGGTTCCGGTCACAGAGGTACTGCCTGTCGGTACAGTGGCGACACTGCCGGCTACAGGCTCAGAAATGAATGCTTTTGCAGTGGTCAGCCATCAGGGTGGCAAGTTTCCCGTGACTCATCCGCAGAGTTTCCCGGTATTCTCCGTGCTGGATCCCAGCCTGACCTTCAGTCTGCCGAAGATCCAGGTCGCCAACGGCGTAGTCGACTCTTTCGTGCACGTGGTCGAGCAATACGTCACCTTCCCCGTGGATGCCAGAGTTCAGGACAGAATGGCCGAGGGCATACTGAAGACCCTGATTGAAGTGGGCCCTGTCACCGTGGCCGAGCCGGAGAACTATAATGCCCGCGCCAATCTGGTGTGGAGTGCCACCTCGGCGCTCAACGGCATGATAGGCAGCGGCGTACCGGCAGACTGGACCACTCATATGATAGGCCACGAGCTGACTGCCATGTTCGGCATAGATCATGCGCAAACGCTGGCCGTAGTCCTGCCCTCTGTATGGCGGGTGCGCAAGGAACAGAAACGCGCCAAACTGCTGCAATATGCCGAGCGGGTTTGGGATATCACTTCGGGTGATGAAGACAGCCGTATCGAGCAAGCCATTGCAGCCACCCAGGCCTTCTTTGAACAGGTTGGCCTCAAGACTCGTCTGCGCGACTATGATGTACCGCAAGAGCGTATCGCCGATGTTGTTGCCGCACTGGAAGCTCACGGCATGACCGCCTTGTCTGAAACCGGCGATCTTGGTCTGGACAGCAGCCGTGAAATCCTTGAGCTTGCCTGGTAATTCGACCGACCGATAAGACTGAACTTTGAGTCAGTGAATTAACCCACTCAGCTAAATCAAAAATCAGCAAAAGGTGCGAGAAATACCGAGGTTATCCAGGTACAAAACGTCTGGATAATACTTTAAACGCCCGCCAAGAAAGCAGAATGCCGTTCACTTGGGGTGAACGGCATTCATTAGCAATCAAAACAACACACTAAATAAGTTATGTTATACGTCCATACAAGCCTTAAGCTTGTTCATGGCGTTTTTCTCCAACTGGCGGATCCGCTCGGCAGACACCTGATAGGTATCGGCCAATTCCTGCAGTGTGGTCTTTTCATCGTCCAACCAACGGGCCCGCAGAATATGCTGGCTGCGCTCATCCAAGGTCTTGATGGCAGACAACAGCTTGTTCTGGGCGTTGGATTCCCAGTTGTCATTTTCTACCTGGGCGGCCAGATCGGAAGAATGGTCTTCCAGATAAAGCGCCGGGGCAAAGTCATGATCATCATCGTGATCATTGGTCAGGTCGAAGGCCGGATCCTGCGCCGCCATTCGCGACTCCATCTCGGTCACATCCTGTTTGGATACGCCAAGGTTTTCGGCCACCATGGTGACCTCTTCATCGCTGAACCAACCCAGACGTTTCTTGGCCTTACGCAGGTTGAAGAACAACTTACGTTGTGCCTTGGTGGTGGCGACTTTGACTATGCGCCAGTTCTTCAACACATATTCATGAATTTCTGCCTTGATCCAGTGCACGGCGAAAGATACCAAACGTACACCCACATCAGGGTCGAAACGCTTGACCGCCTTCATCAGGCCTATGTTGCCTTCCTGGATCAGGTCTGCCTGTGGCAGACCATAACCCGCATAACCGCGGGCAATATGCACCACAAAACGTAAGTGCGACATAATCAGTTGCTTAGCCGCCTGCAGATCACCTGTTTCCTGCAAACGCTTCGCCAGCTCATACTCCTGCTCGGCGTCCAGCATTGTCATGCTGTTTACCGAATGGATATAGGCCTCGAGACTGCTGCTCCCTTGGGGAACCATCAGTGCCATTGATTGCGTTTGATCAGTCATTCACGCTCCTGTTTCTTACTGCTTTGATGCTCATTTCGGGTCGAAAAAAACGCTGATGAGCCGATGCACTATCGGTCAATTGACATATATTGTCAACGCCGTATCCAACATCCGGGATTATTTTCACCCCGAAAATAGGACAATGCAAGTGAAGATAAGTTCATTTTTACCTCAATGAGGCTCTATGGCTCGCAGGTGTTGGCGTACCGACAGGAAAGACCCCAACCAACCCAAAAATGACGCCAGTGCCATCATCTGCAGCAGCTCAACAAAGGTCAGAGACTGCATCTCAAGTTGGCTGCCATACAGGCCCAAAAGCGAGGCCAACGCCCCATCCAGGTACCAGACCAAGAGGTTGATTATCACCCAGGCGAGTATACCGCCGATAACACCATACCAGATGCCGGTGTAGAGAAAGGGCCGCTGAATAAAGGCTTCCGTGGCCCCGACCAGCTTCATGACCTCAATTTCACTGCGCCGATTCATGATAGCCAGGCGAATAGTGTTGCCTATGACCAGCACCACAGCCAGGATCAGCAGTGCCGCCAACGCCAGCACGGTACGTTCCAGCAAGCGCACCAGCGCCTGTAAGCGCTCCAGCCACTCGATATCCAGACGGCCAAAGCTCACCTCAGGCTCACGCTCCAGCTTGGTCAAAAGCTCTCTGGCGCCTGCGGGGCTGGAATACTTTTCAGTGGGGATCACGCTGATCACCGCCGGCAAAGGGTTGCTTTCCAGATAGGAGAGCGCCTCGCCGAAACCAGACAGCTGTTGGAACTCCGCCAGTGCCTCGTCACGATTGATATAGTCGACCGTGTCGATTTCCGGGTAAACCTTAATCCGCGCCAGCAGGCTCTGAATACTCTGCTCTGAGCGGTTCCCCTCAATAAACAAGGAGATCTGTGCCGCACTGTTCCAGGATTGGGTAATGGTTTCGGCATTTTTTACCAGCACCTGCAAGGCGGCCGGCAAACTCAGACTGACCCCCAGCACAGCCATGGTCATCAGCGATGAGATAGGGTTGCGCCACAACTCACCCATGCTGGCCATGGCATGCTGTATATGGCGGATAAAAAACATCACTATCCGGCCGGAAAGCGGGAGTTTACTGCGGGTCAATGAAGGCTGGGCAGACATAGCTTATTCCTTAGCGCTCATGGGGCTGGTCCCCAGTTCTTCACCACCTATCATCCGCCCCTGCTTCAGGGTCAGGGTGCGGTACTTCATTCTGGCGATAAGACCGAGATCATGGGTGGCAATCAACACGCTGGTGCCCGCATCATTGAAGGTTTCAAACAGCCTGAGAATATCCATGGACAGCTTGGGGTCCAGGTTACCGGTCGGCTCATCGGCCAGCAATAGAGGGGGTTTGTTGACTATCGCCCTGGCAATACCTACCCGCTGCTGCTCACCGCCCGAAAGCATAATGGGGTTATGGCGCTCTTTACCATAGAGCCCCACCATATCCAGAGCACCGGCGACCCGCTTGCGGATCTCCCCCAGGGTAAAACCTTCGATAACCAAGGGCAGCGCCACATTGTCAAACACGCTGCGGTCCATCAATAGATGGTGGCTTTGGAAGATCATCCCGATATCGCGGCGCAGGTAAGGCACATGGCCGCGCTTGATACCGGCGATATCATGGCCGTTGATCCATACCCGGCCGGCACTGGCGCGCTCGATAACTGTGATCAATTTGAGCAAGGTACTCTTACCGGCCCCGGAATGCCCGGTAAGAAAGGCCATTTCGCCCCGCTGAAGATGAAAACTCACATCAGACAATGCCTTTTGGCCCCCGGCGTAAATTTTGCTGACCTGCTCAAATCGAATCATATATCAGTTATCCGCCTTCTCCTGACTGAACAGGGCTTCGATAAAGTCTTTGGCATTGAAGGTACGCAGATCGTCTATCTGCTCTCCCACGCCTATGTAACGAATAGGAATACCAAATTTATCGGCAATGGCAAAGATAACTCCGCCTTTGGCTGTGCCATCCAGCTTACTGATACTGATACCGGTAACCCCGACCGCTTCCTGGAACAGTTGCGCCTGACTGATGGCATTCTGGCCCGTACAGGCATCCAGGGTCAGCATCACTTCATGGGGAGCGTCCGGATCCAGTTTCTTCATCACCCGAACCACTTTCTTCAGCTCGTCCATCAGATGGCTCTTGTTCTGCAAGCGACCTGCGGTATCGGCAATCAACACATCAACATTTCTGGCCTTGGCAGCCTGCAGGGCATCAAACAACACAGAAGCGCTATCAGCACCTGTATGCTGGGCAATCACAGGAATATCATTGCGCTGGCCCCAAACCTGCAACTGCTCAACTGCAGCGGCGCGGAAAGTATCACCGGCAGCCAGCATGACAGACTTGCCTTCGCGCTGATACTGTTTGGCCAACTTGCCTATCGTAGTGGTCTTGCCAACGCCGTTGACACCCACCATTAAAATAACGAAAGGCCCGGCAGCATTGTCCGGCACCAGAGGCGCACTCACAGGCTCCAGCGTCGCCAGCATCTCCTGCTGCAGCAATTCATATAAGGCTTCGGCATCCTTGAGCTGCTTGCGTGAAGCATGATCTGTCAGGCTGGAGATCAACCGACTGGTGGTTTCTACCCCAACGTCGGCAATAAGCAGTTGCTCTTCCAGCTCTTCAAACAGGTCATCATCAATCTTTTTACCACGAAAAAGCCCGATAAAACCGCTACCGATATTTTCGCTGGTGCGCATCAGCCCCCGCTTGAGGCGGGCAAAGAAGCCCTCTTTAGCAGGTTTTGCCTGTGGCTCAGGTTGAGCTTGTTCCTCGGCAACCTGTTCAGCTTGTGCTTTTTCAGCGGCCAAACGTTCAGCTTCGGCTTGCTCGGCCTGGGCCTTTTCAGCGGCAATACGCTCGACTTCTGCCTGTTCTGCCTGGGCCTTTTCAGCGGCCAGACGCTCGGCTTCAGCCTGCTCGGCCTGGGCTTTTTCAACAGCTAAACGTTCGGCTTCTGCCTGTTCTGCCTGGGCCTTTTCAGCGGCCAGACGTTCGGCTTCGGCTTGCTCTGCCTGCGCCTTTTCAGCAGCAATACGCTCGGCTTCGGCTTGTTCGGCCTGGGCCTTTTCAGCCGCCAGACGCTCGGCTTCTGCCTGCTCGGCTTGTGCCTTTTCAGCAGCAATACGCTCGGCTTCAGCTTGTTCAGCCTGGGCCTTTTCAGCAGCAATACGCTCGGCTTCAGCTTGTTCAGCCTGGGCCTTTTCAGCAGCAATACGCTCGGCTTCTGCCTGTTCGGCCTGGGCCTTTTCAGCGGCCAGACGTGCTGCTTCTGCCTGCTCGGCCTGCGCCTTTTCAGCGGCCAGACGCTCAGCTTCGGCTTGTTCGGCCTGGGCTTTTTCAGCAGCTAAACGTTCGGCCTCTGCCGCGGCTTCTGCAGCCTGTTGTTCGGCGAGTTTGGCCGCCTGTTCGGCTTCGTCGTTGCGTTTGTCTTTACGAAACCAGGAAAAAAAACCTTTCTTTGCCATCAGTGCTACCAGTGCTCAACATCGTGGGGGATCTTCAGGAGCCGGGCTCCCGCTTGAGGTCGCAACTATTTCCCTGGAGCAGCGGGGCCTGTTACTGGCATTCCCGAGCGATAAAGGGCTTTAGCTTCATCTCACCTTTTCGGCTGAGTTTGTTATAAAATAGCGACGCTTTTAAGGTGGCATAGTCTACCACTTTCTTTCTTCAGGCAAAATCACGGGGGCAAGATGGCCAAAAATAGACCGGGCAGCGGTCAGGTTCGTATTATCGCAGGCCAATGGCGCTCGAGAAAATTACCCATCCAGGATCTGGAAGGCCTGAGACCAACCACAGACAGGGTGCGGGAAACTCTTTTTAACTGGCTGGCAGGTGAACTCAGTGGCAGCTCGGTATTGGACTGTTTCGGTGGCAGTGGCGCTCTGGCATTGGAAGCCCTGTCCCGCTATGCCGCTTTTGCCAGAGTCTATGAACTGCAAAAAACTGCGGCTCAGCAACTGCAGCAGAATCTGCAAACCCTAAAATGCGATAGTGCCGAGGTCATTAACGGCGATGTATTGGCCGGTTTGGCGCGCCCTGCCGATCGCCGTTTCGATATCGTGTTTATCGATCCCCCTTTTCGCAAGGGGCTGGCCGAACAAACCCTAACCCTGCTGGCCCGGCATCAATGGCTCAACCCAGGTGCCCTTATCTATCTCGAAGTGGAATCTGAATTGCAGCAGTTGCCGATACCGGCTGACTGGGAGGCATTGAAAGAGAAGCAGGCCGGCCAGGTCAGCTACCGCCTGTATCGCGTCCCGGGAGGAGCAGAGTCATGAAAGCCGTATTAGTGTTGGGAAAACTGGCGACCCTATTGGCCTGGGTGTTGATGTTTTTCAACCTGTTCAGCCCGTTTGAAGGCAATATCGGCGTGATACTCACCATACTTCTCGGGGTAACCGCCATGATGCATGGGCTGCAGGTGCTGATATTTCACACGATATTTTGTCAGTTGTTGCCGCTCAAGGCTAAAGACTATCTCAACGCCTTTCTATTCGGGGTGTTTGCCTTGCTGGATTACCGCCAGCGAGCGCTGAGTAAACTAGCTACAGAAACCTCGGCAAATAATCAGGATTGAGGCGGCAAAGGCGCCTCTTTACCCTTGGCCAATATTTCCAGAATTTGCTGCAAATGCTGGCTAAGGGCTTCAGCCTCGGCTGCCGCAAATCTTTGCTTGAGGGATGCATCGAGTTGAGTCGCCAGCTCCGCCTTCACAGCTGAGAGGGCCGGTTGGTTCTCTTCAACCTGTAACTTGGCAACGCTGAGAGCCAACAACTTAAGCTCAGGCAACAACTCTATTTGCTTCAGTGGTGCCAATAAGCCTGGGTCGTCAACACTGAGTCGTTGATCCAAAGTCACCAGCAGTTGGTCAACCCGCGCCAAAGTCTGCTCCCCACGCTGATACAGAGGAGTTATGGCAACATCATTGGCAAAATCAGTGAGTTGATAAAGCGTCACACTCAGAGTCAGCACAATTAACAACAGCGGCAGTGACAACCCGAACACCAGACCGACCCAAAAGTTATTGATACCGGATAAAAAGGCTCGCATTGCTCCTCCGCTGTCGGCAACAAGGCCATCCAATGGATGGCCCGGGATCACAGGAATTTGATTGCCAAGGGGTACTTGTATTCCACGCCTTCACTGGCCTTGACTGCTGCGACTATGGTCACCACCACATCAAAAATTGCCAGCACGGCCACCAGCACCAAACCTATGCCAACAAAGATCAGGATCAAGCTGATGATGGTGTAAATGATCATACTGATTTTGAAGTTCAGGCAATTACGGCCGCAAACATCGACAAATTCAAACTCTTCCCGTTTCATCAACCAAACGATCAACGGCCCCAAGATAGTGCCCAAAGGGATCAGGTAACCGGCAAAACTCGCCAGATGCACCAACATTCCCATGTCTCTTTCCTGCTTTTCCATGTTGTTTCCTAACTTTTTTCAGTTCAAAGCCAAACTATCCGGGCCATAGAGGCGCATCTGCCAGTCTTCTATGCTGCCCCGCTCCAGTCGGCGCTGCAAGCTGCCTACCCAGCTGGCGGCCAAACCTTCACAACTGAGCAGCCTGTCATAGGCGGCCGCATCAAATTCGGGGCGAAAATACAGCTTCATCGCCTCGGCAACACTGATATCGGTACGCCTTTGTTTCAATATCAGGGCATCCTGACAGTTTATGATGCCAGGCTTAAGCACCCGATAGAACCAACCTGACATACCCGTTTGCTGCATGGCAAGGGCAAAGTCCCGCTGACTATATTGGTGATTGAGCTTAAAGCAGGGGGAACGCGGTTGGGTGACCTGCAGCTCAACTTCGCCAAAGCTGAGGATATCGCCGATATGAATATCCGCCTCGGTCAGGCCAACACTGCTGATGTTTTCTCCCATGGCCGGTGCATCCTGCCCCGCGGTTATCAGCCCCATGCGCCGGTAATAGCCATAGTGCTCGCGAGGAAAATGATGCAGCACCCTATCCGGGCCACCATGATGTTTGGGATCCGCCTGGGCATCACCCGCAACCCTGTCGCCGAAAACCTCCAGCGTCGCCATCCGAGACTTGTTATCTATCCCGCTTGCCAGCTTGTCCCTGAATGTCAGTTTATCACCGGCATACAGCCCAGAAATCTTGTCAATCAAACACTTGGTCACGTTACGTCTCCCTTCGGGTGCCAAAGCCAAATCATACTCCAAGCTTACGGGACAGATCACGGACATTTCCATACAAAGCGGCGCTATTGTATGGCCGCAGCGCCGAGGACAATGCCCGGGATTTCTTATGTATTCAGGAGAAGTAATATGAAAGCATTCAGATTCAGCGCCCTGGCCCTCGTTGGGGCTGCAGTAAGCAGTGCCGCCTTGGCGGACAACACTGACGTTTATATCCGTAATGGCCAGATTTACAGCCATGAAAACAGTTTCTTTGTCTCTGCCGGTGCCTATCAGGGCAGCGAACTCTATCAAGGCGTCGATTCCAAGCTGCGTCCATTCGGTAACCTGGGTTATAACGGCAAGGACTTCAACGCCTCACTGGCCAATATCAACTACCGTTTTTTCGGTAATGATAAAGATCTGTTCAACCTGAGTGTGTTTCTGGGTAGTCCGGGTATTGCCTTGAAAGACTCAGACGCAGCAGCGCTTGGCGGTATCCATGAACGTAAACTGAGTGGCGATCTGGGTATCAACCTGGATACCCAACTGGGATTCGGTACTCTATCCACCTCGGTACAACATGACGTAACCAACAGATACAACGGCTTTATCGGCCAGGTCCGTTACGCCGTACCACTGAATCTGGGCTGGGGCACTGTCGTTCCCTACGCCGGCGTCAGCTACTTGAGCCGTGACTTTACCCAGTACTACTTCGGAGTCAGCAAGGCTGAAGCCAATAAGCAGCATAAGTACTACCAACCGGGCAAAGCCTTCACCTACAACGCAGGTTACAAGCTGATTGTGCCTCTGGGCGAACATCTCGAACTCAGCCAAAGCAGCAACTACAGCTACCTGGATTCCGCCATTGCCGACTCGCCGATTGTCGATGGCAAACAGCAGTGGAACGCCAACCTGGCACTGACTTATTACTTTTGAGTTTGAGATCATTGGATGAAATCGCTTAAAAACCTCTTTTTTACCATAGGCTTAGCCATAGTAGTCAGTGGCTGTGCGACCCATTATGACACCCAGAAATTTTCCTGGGATCTCGACAAAGACTTTACGAGAACTCAGGTGGACTCAAATACTTGGTGGAATAACTACGTTAACAACCATAACGACAAATATATAATGGCGGCACTCTGTCAGAAACACCGCTACTCCCAGTACTGCAAAGGTTAATTTATAGCGACCTATAACTTGGATTTTGGGCTGGCTATATTTTCAATACTGTCAACCGCATTACTGAATGTTTGTGGGTAAAGGGGTGACCAAGTCCCCCTTTATGCCAATTGAGCTGTCACTTATGTAACCGGAGTGATAATTTTGCTTTATCTAAACCCGCATGCTTACCGGCAGGAAATGGCAAACACTCGCATAACACTCGTAGAAGACGATAATAAGATCAGTGACCTTCTGACAGATTATCTCAGAAACCAACATTTCGATGTTGAACGAATAGATGACGGCAGTCGCGCAGGACAACTTATCCTCGAACGTCAACCTGAACTGGTGATCCTGGATCTTATGTTGCCGGGGAGTGATGGTCTGAGTATCTGCCGTGAAATCCGCGCCCAATACCAAGGCAAGATACTGATCCTGACCGCCAGTGAGGACGACATGGATCAAGTGGCCGCACTGGAGATGGGCGCCGATGATTTTGTCAGTAAACCAATCCAACCCAGGGTACTCCTGGCCAGGATCCGCATGTTGCTAAGACGTCAGGAAAATGTGCCAACGGAAAGCAATCGCGAACGCCAGTTCGGAGAACTCTACCTGGATAATGCCCGCAAGTTTTGCGCCATCAGTCAGGTAGAAGTCAACCTCACCACTGCCGAATTTGACCTGCTATGGCTGCTGAGCTCACATCCGGATGAAATACTGTCGCGGGAGTATCTGGTCAAGGAAACCCGCGGCATAGAGTACGACGGAATAGACCGCAGCATAGATAACAAGGTAGTGATTTTAAGGAAGAAATTAGGTGACAACCCCAGCTTGCCGCGCAAGATAATCACGGTAAGAGGCAAGGGTTATCTATTTGTACCGGATAGGTGGTAATGAAACGGCTGTTTATCTTCTCCTACCTGGTGCTGGTGTTTCTGTTTTTCACCTGCTTCATTTTTGTCTTTCAACTGGACTTCTTTTCCTCCGATGAGTGGGAAGCCGACTATCAGGATCGCTCCTATATGTCTCTGATCCAGTTGTTATCGGATATCTCGACGGCCGAGGGCGTTGCCAGTGCCGAGGCCTCGCTTGAGCAAGTGCTCGGCAACCTGCACAAACAGCTGAGGGTCATCTCGCTGGACTCGGATGAGCTGTCGGCTGACGAGAAACAGCGCCTGAGAGAAAACCAGCGTTATATCAAAGATGTGGAAGAGGATATCTCCTACATCATGTTCCAGGGCTCAGACAAGGTGTATGCCATCAGCCGCGATGAGTCCGCGCCCTTCTGGCAGGAATACTACTTCAAAGAATCCATTGCTTTCTGGGTGATGTTTCCGGTACTGGCTTTTATCAACTTTGTGCTGCTCTATCTATTGGCCCGGCGCCTGCGCCGCTTGGAGCGGGTCCACAGCGCCTTTGCCAATGGTGATTTCAAAGTTAGAGCCAAAACAGGTGTGTGGCACAAAGTGGGACACCTGAACCAATCCTTCAATCAAATGGCTGACAAGATAGCCAAACTCATCGATAGCAACAAACAACTCACCAATGCCGTAGCCCACGAAGTGCGTACACCTATATTCAGGATCCGTTGCAATCTGGATATGCTGGACGATTCAGGCGTTCGCCCGGAGCAAATGCCCTATCTGGAAGGCATACATCAGGATCTGGATGAACTCGGCACCATGGTGGACGAATTGTTGCATTACGCCAAGATGGAGCGACGCCAGGCGCCATTACAATTGAGCTACCAATCATTGGATACCGCACTGCAGGAGTTGATCGCCCACCTGCAGTTTGAAACCGACATCGCCCTTGAACTCACCACGGCAGAACCACTAACGGCCATGATAGACCTGCGCCTCTGGCACAGGGCCGTCAGTAATATCATCCGCAACGGCTACCGTTATGCCCACCAAAAAGTCAGCATAAGAATTAGCGGCGACACAGATAGGATCTGGCTGCATATTGCCAACGATGGCCCAGGGATCCGGGATGAAGACAAGCAGCGCATTTTTGATCCCTTTGTTCGCATCGACAAATCACGGGATCGCGGCAGCGGCGGTCACGGCTTGGGACTGACCATCAGCGCCCAGATCATTCGCCAGCACGGTGGAGACATTGCCATCAGCGACAACCAAGACGGTGGCCCAAGCTTCGATATCTGGTTACCTAAACAGATAAAAAAAGCCCCGTTAAGAAACGGGGCACCAGCAAATCAGTGGGGAATCAGCGAGTGAATCACCGCGCCATAAAGAAGACTCGCAATCGAGACTAAGCCCATCACATGACAAGCTTGTGACTCTAATAAGACATTGGTATGAAAATAAAAAATGCCCGCGGCAGCGGTCAACTGCAACGGGCCAAGGGTGAAACCTTACTTGAAACTAAAGCTCAGTGATGCGCACACTGTTGCTCATGATGCCAGGCATTAAAACGGCTCTGGGCCATGACCAGCAGCAGCACCATAGACAGGCTGCCCATCACCAAAGTCACTGCAAATGGCGCACTGAGGTCAGTTTGCTGCACCAGACCGGCCAGCAAAGAAGCGCCGCTCATCTGAATACAACCGAGCAAGGCTGCCGCAGTACCGGCTCGCTCGCCGAAGGCCGCCAACGCCATACTGGTTGCAGGACCCAGCAGGAAGGCGAAACCAACACACAGCAACATCATGGGCAACATAAAGCTCATGGCGGCAGCCATACCTTGCTGAGGACCATAGATCTGCAGCACAGGTTGTATCGCGGCAGAAGCCAACAACAACCAGAGCGAAAACACAACGGTCGCGCGATTTCCAAGGCGTCTGGTGAGCACTGGCGCGGCAAAACAGGCAACAATATTCACCAAGGCGTTGAGGCCAAACAGGCCACTGAATGCCAGTTCTGACATACCCAAATGATCAATCAGCCACACAGGTGCGTAGGACACATAGCTCAATATTGAGGCCATACCCGCCATGCAGCAGAAGGCATAGAACAGGAAGTGGCGTTCGGCCAATACAGGCTGATAGCGGCCCCAGCGGTACAGCGGCCCACTGCTGACGGTATTCTGCGGCCGGGTTTCTGGAAAACGCATACTCACCAGCAGCAGGATCACCAAGCCGTAAACAGCCATAAGCCCAAAGGTAGAGCGCCAACCGAATTGCATCGCCATCACGCCGCCAAGCGTTGGCGCCAGTGCGGGGATGACGCAAATCGCACCGTTGAGATAGCTGTAGATACGGGAACTTTCAGCCGGTGTATAACAGTCACGCACCGCGCTAAACACCACAATAGAGGTGGAGCAGGCCGCCAACCCCTGCAATACCCTGGCAATCTGTAACCATTCGAACTCCATGGCAACCACAGCCAACAGTGCACTAAGCACATAGAGAGCAATCCCCCCCAATGCCACAGGCCTGCGGCCAAATCTGTCTGCCAAGGGGCCTATGAGGATCTGCCCTACCCCCATAGCGAATAGAAAAAGCACCAGAGTCGACTGGACTTCGCCGGCACTGACGCCATATTCAATCGCCATAGTCGGCAAAGAGGGCAAGTAGATATCGATAGCCAGTGGGCTTAACAGCACCATGGCCATCAGCATAGGCAGGAGGTTTTTTGCCATAGGTTGTCGTTCAATCCTGAGTGAAAACTGAGATGGGGCACATTCTAATGAACTGGTGGTATGAAAAGAAATGATATAATCTCACAACATAATTTCCTCTGAGGAATATCAGGGTGAATCTGGATAACCTGGCCCGTATCGACCTCAACCTGTTGGTCATGTTGCAGGTGCTACTGGAAGAGCGCAGCGTGACCCGCGCCGCCAATCGACTGCACCTGAGTCAATCTGCATTGAGCAAAAGCCTCAACCGCCTGCGCGACATGTTGGGCGATCCTCTGTTTCAGCGCACCGCCCACGGCCTCAAACCGACGGCTCACGCTGAACAGTTAGCGCAACATCTGCCTATCGCCTTACAGAGTCTGCATCAACTGACCCAACCTCCCGTGTTTACCCCGGCCAGCAGTAATCGGCAGTTTTCGCTCACCATGGTAGAAAGCGCCTATGAAACCCTGCTGCCCAGTTTTATCGGTCGCCTGCTCAGTAACGCCCCCAATGTCAGACTCGACTCCTACGTCTGGACCGAAAAATCGATGCAGGCACTGCAACAGGGGCAGATAGATTTGGGAATTTCGGGAAGGGATCTGCAGCCCAGCTCCAGTTTTCACTTCAGCCAGTTGCCGGAAGGGATCCTGTATCAAACTCTGTTTCAGGATCATCAGGTGTGTCTGGTGCGTGAAGGACACCCGGCGCTGCAAGCTCAAAAGAACAAGGTCTGGGATCTGGCGGCCTACCTGGCGCTACCCCATGTACAGGTGCGTTGCGAGGGTAATGATTGGTGGGCGCTGGATTATTTTCTGGCGGACCTCGGTCATCATCGCCGCCTCAGTGCCACAGTGCCCGACTTCTACGGTGCTGCCAGTATTTGCGCTCACAGTGACTTGGTATTTACCCTACCCTCCAGTTTTGCACTGCACGCCTGCAAGCTTTACTCGCTGCAGCAATTGCCACTGCCGATAGACTTTATGCCCATGGCTTATGTGCTGCTCTGGCATGAGCGCAATAACGACGACCCCGGCCACCGCTGGATGCGGCAGCTGATAGGTGACAGCATGAGCAGTAAAAAGACCGCCTGAGCAGCGGTCTTGGATTAAATGTGATTAGAGCACGAAGGTCGCAACCTTGGCATTGAGATCGGTCGCACGCACCTTGAGCGCCTTGGCGTGTTCAAGGTCGTCCATGGCGGTGGCGGTGATCTCATCGGTAACATCCTTGATGGCCGTGGTGTTTTGGGTAATCTCCCCAGTTACTTGAGTCTGCTCTTCCGCCGCCGTGGCTATCTGTCCGGCCATATCCGATATCTGCGCCACTGCAACGGCTATCTCTTCCAGCGCCTTACTGGCCTCTTCGGCATCGCCGACACTGCGGCCTGCCATCTGGCGGCTGTTTTCCATGGAGGCTACCGCCCTGGCGGTGGTTTGCTGCAATGCTTCTATGGTGTCGTGGATTTCGGAGGCTGAATCCTGAGTTCGTTGGGATAGAACCCTCACTTCATCGGCCACTACGGCAAAGCCGCGCCCTTGTTCGCCGGCGCGGGCAGCCTCGATGGCGGCGTTCAACGCCAACAGATTGGTCTGGTCGGCCACTCCTTGAATTGCGGTGAGAATAGCGCTGATAGCCTGGGCATGACGATTGAGCTCATTAATCACTTCAGTGGTTTGGCCTACTTCCTCGGCCAATGAATGTATCGAGTCTCGGGTCTGCAGTACCAGACTCTTACCCTGCTGCGAGCTGCAGGAAGATTGCTGCGCTGCAGTAGCGGTCAACTCGGCGTTGGCGGCAATCTCCTGAGTGGCACTGGCCATCTCGGTAACTGCGGTAGCCACCATGGTTACTTCCTGCTGCTGCCTTTGCAGCTCAACAACCGAGCTCTGGGTGGTGTTCAACCCCCGCTCGGCATCCAGATCCAATTCGGCCGCCAACTGACGTATATGGCTTATCAGCTGATGCTGGGCCGAGACAAAGCGGTTGAAGTTGTCGGCCAGCTCGGCCACTTCATCATTACTGTCGACAGTGATCCTTTGGGTCAGATCGCCATTGCCGTCGGCAATCCGTGCCAGCGCCTGGGATACCCGCCCAAGCGGGGCCAACAAGAGTCCAAGAAACCAAGAGATAGCCGCCGTGCTCACCAGCAGCACCAGCGCCGCCAAACCAACCTGGGTCCAAAGCAATTTGCCAAGCGGTGCTTCAAGCGTTGCCTTATCCAGCAGCAGCAAGAGCTGCCAGTCAGTATCCGGGATGGCCGTTGCCCAAACAAGTTTGTCCCGACCATCGGCATCAAAATACAGAGATTGCAACTGCGCCGTTTTTTGAATATTGGCCAGAATGCCCGCACCGAGATCATCATCAATTTCGGCAACCGGACGCATCGCCTTGCTGCCATCCTTATAAGCGATGACGGTACCGTCGTTATGCATCATGATGGCAAAACCCGCGGCCGGGATCGCCATGCTGTTGACCTCGGCCACCAGAGTATCAATTGCCAAGTCACCGCCTATCACCCCTTTGGCGGTTGGCTGCGCCAAAGAGACCACCTGAATACCATAGCCGCTGTCGATATAGGGTTTGGTGATAATGGCCCGGCCTTTGGCCATGGCATCCTGGTACCAGGGACGGCTGCGGGGGTCGTAATGGCTGTTGTCCACGCTGGGATCGGCATCCTGCATTTTGCCGTCACTGCCACCGAAGTAGACAGACTCCAGCTTGCCGGCCGCTCTGGCCTGTTGCAGTGCAGGCACAAAGTCATCACTTATGTATTCCCGCAAGGATGAAACCACGTTGGTACGAATCGCCAACCACTCGGTGACACGCTGTGCCTGCATCTCACCAATACGCTTTAACTCTTGCTGACTGGCTTGCAGCAGTTGTGTTTTCTGAGTGCTGTAGCTTTGCCAGGAAAGCAGAGCCACTACCAGGGTCAGTGCCAGTACCACACACACCAGCAACTTGTGTTTCAATGAGCGGAGTTTCATCATTAGCAGGGTCCGATATTTGGGAAAAGCCCACAGCCATAGGCACAGTAAGATTTTGCGAGATAATTACATATTCTGTCGCTGCAGTTGAGAGTTAGTTCACAATCATTTGAAAAACCAACCTAAACTGCAACAAAAACCATTTTTCAAGTACTAAATCACAGTTGATGAATAAATATTTATTCGGGGAACTCCTACCTCTTAACGCTTTCTTAATAAAGCGGTATTAAACATGATAAATAATGAAGTAGATTTAAACCTGACCTGAGCCAAGCAAGTCCGGAGGAAGAAAAATGTATCGACAGTTTGCGCAGAATCTGCCACTCAATCCCAGAACCTTGACGGGAGCCCTGCTGAGTCTCTGCGCTTTTAGCCTGGTCCTCTTGCTTATGCCCCTGGTGTTGATCTTGGCAGCAACCACACTCCTGTGTCTGGGCCTGTTTGGCCGCAACTACTTAAAGCGTCAATTGGCCAGTATCCAGCAATGTCGCCACAAAGGCAGACAAAGAGATCTCTATGACTTGGAGCCCAACTTGTGCCGGGATTCTGGATTGGGTTCAAGAGGTCGAATCCTAGAACACGAACCGGATTAATCGGCGAGTAGTTCCTGCGCCCGTTTCAGGGCACGCCGCTCATCCACCGACTGGCTCAGTTGCAATACGCTCTCCACCTGTTGTTGCAATGACTGCCACAAGGGGCCTATCACCTCCAGTTCACGCTCGTCGGCACGCTCTCGTGCCAGTCGCAACCAGGCAACGGCCTCCACTACGTCTATGCGTCCTAAGCAACCATCGGTCAAGGCTATCGCCAATTCAATCATGGCGGTCACACTGTGACCATAGCGAATAACCTGCCTTAAGTAACTCTCTGCCTGGGACAGATCTGAACCAAATGCAGCATCATCGTTAAGCATATGCTGCGCCCGCGCCAACATGGCATCCAGCTGTCCCTGCTCTGCCGCCTCGGCGAGCCATTGTTCACTGGCACCTGGGTCTGCTTCACAGCCTTCGCCACGGGCCAACATCAGGGCAAGGTGGTATTGAGCGTGAGGATCGCCGGCTCTGGCCGCCCGGGTGATGTGTTCAAAGGCTTGTTGCAGCTGACCGCGTTGATAACAGAGCACCCCGAGATTGGCCATAGCCTCAGATTGCTCGTTGGCGGCGGCAGCACTGAGGAAACGTTCGGCCTCGGCTTCATCTTTAGCCAGCTCACCACTACCCACCAGATAGAAGTAGCCCAGGAGTGCCATGGCATCGGTCACGCCGGCTTCTGCTGCTTGACGAATCGCCCGCTGCCCGGAGGCGATATCGACATCGCCGCGATAGCCATGAATTAGGGCGACGCCGTGCTCAAACAAGGCCTTGGGCTCGCGTGCTGCCGCCTCGGCAAACCAGTGTGCCGCCTTGGCCAGCATGCGCGCCGAATCACCGGCAAGCGGTTCGTCAGCCTTATCTTGCAGGGCCTGCTCCTGGCCCCGGGCAATCAGAGCACGATTCTTGAGCGCCATCCCCAACAGATATTGCGCCTCGGCATCATCTTCCATCACGGCCCGATAGCAGAGCTCACGTCCGGCCTGCAGATCAAAATCATCGAAGCGGTATTCAGGAGCTTCCCGGCCCTTTAGTCTGGGATAGGCCAGTTCCATCAGTTTCAGCAGATCGCCGATGGCCTTTTTGGCCAGTTGCAGCAGTTGTGTTTCGGTGAGGTGGAACTTTTCCGGATGGGCGCCGCGGTTGCCATCGGCCCTCAGCCTATGCAGCGCCCGGGTGATGCGCACATCGATCAGCCGCTGGCGATTGAGCTGTTCGATACGATCATAAAGGTTGGGACTGTCAAAACTGAGTTTGGCCGGTGCAGCCAACAGCTCAGTCAATCTGTGGGCAAAGCTGCGAACATGCAGCAGTGCCTGGGTTGGCACATCCTGCACGTAGCGCTTGGCAGTCCGGTACTCCCGGGCCAAGTCTTCCGACACACTGGCAATAAAAGCAACATCATCCAGCACAGTCTGACCTCACAAGGCCGCAGGAGCGGCCAGTAGAGAGTTGATTATTAACCCTTACGGGCAACCCGATAAAGGCGGAATAAGGCCACATTGACGAACAAACCAATGAAAGCCACCAAGGTATCCACCAGCAACTGCAGTGGCATACCACCAGCCTGCCCAAGTTGCGACAGCACACTCCCCATGATCAGTAGCGGAAAGTAGCTCAGCAGCACCAAGATTGTCTTGCCGGTGAGTCCGCTACTGAACTCAAAACTGGCCTTGATGGCCTGCAGCGGGGTCAGACGCTCGACCACCACCATAAAGTTAACAAAAGCCAGGCGGGCAAACAGATACAGGCTGATCCCCATCCCCAGGATCCATACTGGCCCTATGGCCGCCAGGATCATAGTCGGTGCAGCAATCGCCATGCCGGAGAACACCCCGGCCAACATCAAACCCGGCACAAACGCCAGACTGGACTTTAACACCTGGCCCGTGCTGGGCTGCATCCCCTCGGTACGCAGTTCCATAAACAGAGTCAAGGCCGCGATAAGCACAGAGAAGATCACCATCAAGGCGATCACCGCCAGCATATGAGGGGTACCGAATTGTGGATTTTCAGGATCGGCACTTTGCAACTCGGTACCGAGCCACATTTGAATACCCACCTGCAATAGCAGCAAGGGAACGGTCAGCATTGCCAGCTGAACGATATGATTACGGAAGAAGTTATAAGCTTCGGTCAGGATGGCAGACAGAGACATGCAGCTTTTCCAAAAAGGTTGTAATTAAAGGATCAAGATAGACGCCAAGGATACCCAAATTCCCACGCCAATGCACAAATGAAATACAGCAAAACGACCGCCTGTCACGCAAAAGCCGTGCATCGGCGCCTGAGATAAGACTAGAATATGGCCCCAGAACACCTTTTATATGCATAGGAAAGCAGAAATGAAAGCTTATATCACAGCAGCCGTAATCATGGGCTCACTGATGGCGGCCCCAGCGCAGGCCGGGTGGTTCGACAAACTCACCAGCACCCCCCAAACACAAGCCGATACGGCCACCAATAGCCAGACCGCCACTCAAAACAGTGAGCTGGTCGGCACTGTGATGTCACAGCTGGGCCTGACCCAAACCCAGGCCAAAGGTGGCCTTGGCAGCCTGCTCGGACTGGCCAAGACGTCATTGGGACAAGAATCTTTCTCTCCCATTGCCGACAGCATACCCGGTATTGACGGCTTGCTGGCCGCAGCGCCCAAGCTAGATGGCAACTCAGGGATGACGGGCCTATTGTCCAAAGCCGGCGACCTGGGTAACTCCTTGCAGGGCAGCGCCATGGTCTATGATGCCTTTGCCAAACTTGGGATCTCCAAAGAGCTGGCTGCGCCCATGATAGATATAGTCAAAAACTACCTGCAAAGTAGCGGTGGCGAAGGCACAGCCGATCTCCTTGTCAAGGGGCTGGGCTCACTGCTGTAAAGCGGTTCACGCTATCAAAGGGGAACCCGCGGCCACTGATGGCGTCTAAAAAATGTGGCCGCCCGGTTAAAGCGCGCATCGGCAAGGCCGGATTTACCCGGCGCCAAGCCGCAAACCGCGTGGCCCGACATGTTTAGAGCCTATACTGAACCAACTGACAGAGAAGCCTATGATCGCCAAGCTCAAGCAGTTTTTGAATGCCCATCAACAGAGTCAGTCCCCGCAGGAACAACAGAAACAACTGGAACTGGCAGCTGCCAGCATGTTGTTGGAAGTGGTTTATGCCGATGAGGAGATGTCCGGCACCGAATCGCAGCTGTTGCCCGAACTCCTGGAACAAACACTGGGTTTAGCTGCCGAAGCAGCGGCTGAGCTGATAATTGAGGCGAAGCGGACCCGTCACGATGCCACCTCACTGTTTGAGTTCACCTCGGCCATCAATGATAGCTTTACCCTTGAGCAGAAGCAGCAGCTGATCCTGGCGATGTGGCGTGTGGCCTATGCAGACGGCGAATTGTGCCGCTACGAAGACCAGATCATTCGCCGCTGTGCCGACCTGCTGTATCTCAAACACTCTGAGCTTATCCAGCTGCGCAACCAGGCCATGACTGGCAACTCAGACTGAACCAGCCCTTTATTGCATGCTTTTATTGCATGCTTTTATTGCATAGGAATCACCGGCGGCAATTGGCGTTTCTGCCACTGCTGTTGCAGTGTCAACAACACAGCCAACACACACAGCAAACCCAGGGCGTAAGCCATGGCGCTGCCGAGTGCAAACGCCAGCAAGACACAAAGCGCGCAGCTTAGCAGTACCAAAGGCAGGTAGCGTTTGCTCAGCAAGCGAATGGCTGCCAGCATGGACAACAGATAGATCACCACAAATACCCCATTACTCCAGGCAATCAACTGCTCAAGCTGTTGGCCTGAAATATAGGTCAGCACTATCACCAGCCCCATCACACCAAGCACGGCCGACAAAGCTCTGACCGGCACCTGATAACTGTTACGCTCACGGAACCAGGCCGGCAATATTCCCTCGGTACTGAAGCTCCAAAGCAGCCGCGATACACTGGCGGCATAGACGTTCACTGCCGCCAGACCACTGGCAATACCCAGCACACCTATCACCTGAGCGCCGTATCCGCCAAGCAGGGTATCAAATGCCCCTATCATGGCGACCTTGGTATCCACCTCCACCAGCAATAACAACAAGGTACAAACCAGATAAACCGCGCCGACCAAAATCACCCCTATCACCATGGCGGGGATCAAGTCTCGATCCGGGCGCTGGAAATCATTGGCCAAGTGGGTCATGGCCTCCACACCGAGGAAGCTCCAGAAGGCGATGCCTATTGCCAGCATCACACCGTCATAGTCGGGAGTGGAATGAGCGGTCAAAGACAGCAACTCACCGGCCTTGGCACCACCGGCGCCGAACATCATCACCACCACGGCCACAATCCCCAGTGTCAGGGCAAATTGCGCCTTGGCAGAAACCTGAATTCCCCTGAGATTGAGCAGCCAGAGCCCGAGCAGAACCAAGAGTTCGCAGCCCACCTGCACCCAACCGGATACGGGGATCAGGGCGTTAACGAATTGGAAAGTCATCAAAATGGCGGCGGGCGCACCGATAGGCACAGCCATCAAAAAACTCAGGCCTATGGTGCGACCCAAGGTACGGCCAAAGGCTCGTTCGACAAAATAGGCGGGGCCGGCAGCGTGAGGGAAACGGCTGGCCAGACGGGCAAACACCAAGGTCACCGGAATAATGGCCAGGGTCAACAGAGCCCAAGCCAGTAAGGCGCCACTACCGGCCTTATCGACTGTCATCTGCGGCAAAATAAACACCCCGGTACCCAACAATGTGGTGGCCATTAAGCCGGCACCCTGCCAGCGTCCGATTGTTCCTGTAACTTGATTCATCTGCTAAATTATCAGTATCTTGAATGGCGCCAGTATAGTCGTTCTCCGGCAGAATTTCTGTCATTCGTTTCCGTCAAATACGGCTTTTAAGCCGACGAAATGACGGCAAATCGGCAAAAAACACACAAAACGTCAGGTAGCATGGATAAGTTCGATAAAGCAATCATTAATGCGCTTAAAAAAAACGCCCGTCGAAGCATTTCAGATGTGGCAGCCGAAGTGTCGCTGTCCCGCAGTGCCGTCTCAGACAGGATCAAGAAGCTCGAGCAAAACGGTGTGATCCGTGGTTACCAATTGCTGCTCAGTGAATCCCAAAAAGAAGCCGTCAGTGCCTACTTTGAAATTCAACACAAATGCCCCCGCTGCAGCGATGTAGTACATGTGTTTCATGCGATTCCGGAGGTCGTCACCTGTCACGGGATCTCCGGCGACATGGACCTGCTGGTATTCGTCAAGACTCCCTCGATGCGGCGATTGCACGAGATCCGCGAATATATAGACACTCATACCGAGATAGTGAAGATTAAAACCCATGTGGTAATGAGCGAGTGGATTAATAACCAGTGAATTAAAACCAAGAAAAGCCACCCGCGTGCTCATTAGGTGGCGAGTCCCGTGGAGGATCGGGAAATGCGTCAAAGGCGCAATAACAAAGTGGCTTCCTGCCCAATCACTTCCTTGTCAGCAACGTAATAACGTTGCTTCAGGATGCGGCGGTGCTTGTTCTTGACTGCAAAGCCGCCGCATTCCTTAACCTCTTATCAGTGGCAGTCTTTACAACCCGCTGCCGGGTCTTTTTCTTCGTGAGCTGTGTGACAGTCAGTACAGCTGAGCACGCCATCATGTTTCTTGTGTGCCTCACCTTCGAGCGAATTCATATCACCGTGACAGGAAGCACATTGCTCGTTTTCAAAGGCATAATCGGCAGAAGGCGAACCATCTTTATGGCAGGCTTCGCAGCCGGACATTTCCGTGTGAGAATCAGCTATTGGGGCTGCCAGCAGTGAACCGGAGAAACCCAGAGCCATCATCAGAAGCATTTTTTTCAACATCACATTTTCCTTTTTATGGGGGTTAAGCAATCGTCATTTGTCCTGTGTACAGGATGAAGTGGCGCAGCAAAATGACCCCCAACAGACTCAGGGTTGCTGTCGCTGCCACATAAGACCATTTACGCTTGGCCGTGGCGGTCATAAACAGATTCATTGCCAGTGGGATAGAGAGACCACAACCCAGGATACCGAGCCAGAACACCCAACCCCAGAAACCTTCCCCGATGGCATTGAAGGCCGCAACTTTGCTTTGGCCACCGGTGAGCACCAGCCCGACAAAGAAAGTGAAGATAACCGCAATTTCCACCAGGATAAGAGGGATCTCTATCCTGTGAATAAAGTGCACTTCTTTGCCGTCGGGGTTGCCCTTGAGCAGCACACCACCAAGTAGGGATGCCGCCGCACCGGAAGAGAGACCGGAGATCAGGAACAGCAACGGCAGTACCGGATTCTTCAGCATGGGGTAACCGGGCAGAGCCGACAGCAGGAAGCCGGTATAAGCCCCCAACGCCAGAGACAAGATCACCAATAAACCTGTTAAGCTGGGTTCATGTTTGGCCAAAAATCCGGTCACTTTGAGCACCACGGGGAAGCGTTGCTCACACCAGTCATCTATCGGTTGACGGAACACCATGGCAATCCAGGCGAACATAAACACCATATAGACCATGAGGATCATCACCCCGATGGACATCACCGAAGTGGGGTTATAGAACACCAAAATCTTCCAGAAATGGAACGGCTTGGTCAGGTCGATGACCAAGATCCCCAAACCTGCCATCACAGTGAGTGGGGCGACCAAACAAGCAGCCTGGACAAAGCCGGAGCGCCAGGCATCCTGTTGCAGGCAACGGTGTTTCAACAATACGGCAAAGAACATGGCGCCCGCCGAAACCCCGGCGAAGAACAGATAAAACGCAATGGGCCAGTGCCAAACCAAAGTATCAAAATGAAAAGGACTCATAGCTTAATCTCCCCCTGTTTGGCCACTATCTTGAACAGCTTTGGCCGGGTGCCGAGATCAACCTTGGATCTCTGGGTTGGGTTGGCCCGAATCATCTGCACCACTTCTGAACTCGGATCTTTCAGGTTACCGAATACCAAAGCCTTGGTTGGGCAGGCTTCTACACAGGCCGGCTGTTTGCCCTGCTTGAGTTGAGTCTCACGGCAGAAATCACATTTGTCGGCCGCTTTGGTAACTGGGTTAATAAAGCGCACCTGATAGGGGCAAGCCGCAATACAGTATTGGCAACCAACACACTTCCAGGCATCCACAGTCACAATGCCGGTTTTCTTGTCCTTGAACGCCGCACCAGTTGGACAAACGTTGACACAAGGCGCGTCTTCACAGTGCTGACAAGACTTACGGCTAAAGTGGTAAAACTGGTTCGGGTATTCACCATATGGGCCAGTGCGAATAATCTCCAACCGCGAGACCCCTTCAGGTACCTGGTTCACTTCCCGGCAGGCATCACTACAGGCGTTACAGCCAATACACTTGGTTTCATCATGGAGCAGGGCATAGTTGATGCCAGAGTCATGATCGGCGCTGGCAACCGCCTCATTGCCACTCAATGGATAGAGAGAGGCACCGGCCATCAGGGCACAGCCCCCTTTTAAAAAACGTCTTCTGGAATTTTCCATTACTCTTACCCCTTAGTTGACCGTATGACAGTCACGGCACAGCTTGCTGTGCTGTGTGCCAGTTGCTTGCTTCATTGGATCGTCCAACGGGTGCAGCTTGTGGCAGGCGGCGCAGCTCAACTTGTCGGCGTGAACATTGTGGGTCCACTCTTTCTCAGCCAATTTCTGTGGCTGGTGACACTTGAGACAAGTGGCATTCTGGGTTGCTGGGGCAATCCCTTCCTGAGGAGTAAAAACTCTTAAATCATTGGGCTTTCTTGGATGTTTTCCTTTTTCCCCATGACAGGTACTACAACTCATATTGAGCTGATCCTGACCATGGTGCCCCTGCATTAAGCCATTGCGTTTGTGACACTTCACACAGGGATCACTGTTGATTTTCAACGCGGTCTCGGCATAGGCAATGCCGCTTACCCCCAACAAACAGGTCATAGAGGCCGCGCCTAATATTGCACGCCATCGAATACTGGACATCTCGGGTCCTCACTTTCAATTGGATATACAGGGACTCAAAGGTAGCGGCCTAAACCGCCACCCGTTATTGCAGCCTAAGCTGTCAACATCTGCTCAAGGTGCTGTGCATCCAGGGGATTGGAGCGTTTCATATCGATGAGGCGAACGTTGAGCTTTTCGAGTAGGCTCTTTGAGTTGGCGCTTTCAGCATCACTGAAATCTGAAATTACCATTTTTATTTCTGAAGAATTCTGATCTATCAATACATAGTCCAGGCGCGAGTGACTCGCGGTCGCATGTGGGTCAATATCAACCACTGACTCCAACGCCACATTGCTACAAACTTCGTATCGACCATTGGTTAAAGACTTCAGAGATTTAAAAAAATCTAAACTCTGCTTGTCAAAGAACCTATTTTTGAGCTTTATCTCTTCGGCATTCTTTTCATCTGACTTAAAGAACTTGATACATGTCATCACAAACACCACCAGCACGAATGGCACTGCAATAAAAAGCACGAAGTAGATAAAGGCATAACTTAGAATAACTGAAGTATCCATATAACCCTCCAAACATCATTTTTAGTTTTAATACGCTTATTGCGCAGTTGAATTATTACTATCTACAGCAATATTAATTTTGATCGCCATCAAATAACCGTTGAGGAAAAGATTGAAAGATCGAAACATAAGACACTGACTACATTGCTATTTTCTAGAAAACGTTCTGCTAAAAATAAGAAATAGCATTTAGATAAAGCGATATTTGGAAATGTATTATTTCACTATGTGAAATACACACAGTTAATGAGAATCTCTCTCACAAACCTCTTTAAATTAGTCAAAAAAACAGCATTTAGTGATCTAGAATACAGAATCGAAAATAGCTTCGAATAAAATTATTCTTTCTGAAAAAACAGGTTAATATAGATGCTGAAGGTACCACTAAAGGAGTATTGCAGATGAACCATATTGACTTTGAAAAGCTGGATATTTTGAGCCTTTCCATCCTTGTTAGCTTATATGAAAACAAATCTGCAACACACGTTTCAAAGCTTTTAAATGTACCAGCCCCAAAAATAAGCCGTTGTTTAAAAACTGCCAGATCTATTTTTGGTAACGAACTATTTCTAAGAAAAAAGTATGGCCTTATTCCCAATGAATTTGCGGCTAAGGTTTACCCTATTGCCAAAGAAATAGTGAACAGTGCCAAGGGCTTCAATCAGCTTGGCAATCCAGCTATGGCGGGCAATAAAAACTTTGAACTTGTCACGCCGGGTCTTATCTCTTACGCCTATCCCAAGGCCTTGATGCAGGCCATTAAACAACAGAACAAACAGCTGCATATCAATTTGAATTCCTGGAGCTGTAACTCATTGCAAGGGCTCATAGATGGCAACATCAGTGCAGGACTTTGCAGTTGTCACTACCCACAAGAACTGCAATCTATAGGCAGCAAATTACAGATTGAAGCCCTGAGAAAACTAGATAGCCTCTACCTTATCTGCAACAAGAATCATCCGCTGCTCTCCCGCGAGCTAACGTTGGAAACCATCGCCGAGTATCCTTACATCAACACAGATTTGAGCATAGGCCCCAACACTCTAAGCCCATTTGAAGATTACTGCCGGATCAACAATCTGGATTTGAATGTCGAAATGACTATCACCGGCATCTCCTCCCTGAGTGCCTATCTGGAAGCCTCACAGGCGGTGGCTTTGGTGCCCTACAAGGCGGTATTCGATCTGTTGGGCGAAGAACCTCTGCTACACCTTTGCAAGCTGTCGGAAATGGAAACCACTCGCCTGTTCAATGTCACTGAGCCGCTGACACTGACACTGCTTAGTCCCAGCGGCCAACAAGACCCGGATCTGGAATGGATACGTTCACAGTTGCGTTTGGTGAGCGGGACCTTACTGTAGGCTTGTGATAACAATCTAAATAGGATCTCAGCCCGCTCTTTACGACTTGAAGTATACAGACAGATTTGCCCAAGAGTTCATACAATAGCGCTGCCAAAAGCGGTACACTAATGCGCATTCGATACTGGGTAAGCCGTCTATGCAAATCAATTCTCACGCCGAACTCAATCTCCTTTGGGGTTCCCTCATACTTGAAGAACTGGCACGCCTTGGGGCTCAGCATGTGTGCATGGCACCGGGCTCGCGCTCAACGCCTCTGACACTGGCAGCCGCCCGCCAGGACAAACTGAAACAACATCTGCACTTTGATGAGCGAGGACTGGGTTTTATGGCACTCGGACTCGCCAAAGCCAGTCGAGCTCCGGTGGCCATTATCACCACCTCGGGAACAGCCGTGGCCAATTTGTATCCGGCCATAGTCGAGGCCTGGTTAACTCAAGTCCCCTTGGTCGTGCTTTCCGGCGACAGACCGCCGGAGCTGATAGCTTGCGGCGCCAACCAAGCCATACTCCAACCGGCGATTTTCGGCCAATATGCCAAGCAGTTAAACCTGCCGACACCGGATCTGGCCATAGCTCCCCAAGCGCTGCTGACTCAGATTGATGAAGCCGTGGCCAACCAAAGCATGCCGGTCCACATCAATTGCATGTATCGTGAGCCACTGTACCCAAGCAGCCTGGATGCCCCCAGAAGTCAAGCCATAGAGCATTACCTGCAACCTCTGACGAACTGGCAACAGGCAAGCACACCCTATAACCAATATGCAGCTGTAGGCATGGGACAAGTCCCCAGTTGGGATACCATGGCGCGTTTTGTTCACGGCAAGGGTGTTATCATCGCCGGCACCCTGGATAGTGCCGATAATCCACAAAAGTTGGTCGAACTGGCCAGCAAACTCGGTTGGCCGCTGCTGACAGATGCCCAGTCTCAGCTGCGCCAACATCCTGCCGCGATAGGCAATGTCGACCAACTGCTGCTCAACCCCAAGGGCCGAGCCCTGCTGCAACAAGCCGACCGGGCACTGGTGTTTGGTGGACGCCTGCTGTCGAAACGCTTAATAAGTTATCTTGAACAGCAGAACTGGCACCAATATTGGCAAGTATTGCCGCAGCAGATGCGCCTGGATCCCAGCCATAAACCCAAGCAGCTCTGGCTGGCAGAGCTGCAGCAGATAGCCGCGCTTGAGTGGCCACGCTCGTCCTCCGCCAATTGGGCGCTGGAGCTCACCGCCCAGAATGAGGCGCTCAATGAGCTCTTTGTACGCCAAATAGATAACGGCGAGTTCGGTGAGGCCCAGGTGATCAGGGCCATAGCGGCAACCCGCACCGGCGAACAACAGCTGTTTATCGGTAATAGCTTGCCGGTGCGGCTTTATGATATGTTCGCGCCCATCAGTTGCTGCGCCGCCATCACCTACACCAACCGCGGTGCTTCGGGGATAGATGGCCTGCTGGCAAGTGCCTGCGGCGTCGCCAACCACAAGGGTCAGGCCACCACCTTGGTGCTCGGCGATCTATCGGCGCTGCACGACCTCAACTCTCTGGCGCTGGCACGCCAGGCTCAGGGGCCGTTGGTGATAGTGATACTCAACAATGATGGCGGCAATATCTTCAATATCCTGCCGGTGCCGGACGAGCAAGTAAGGGCTCACTATTACCGATTAAGCCACGGACTGGAGTTTGGTTATGGTGCGGCCATGTTTGGCCTGCCCTACAATAGGGTGGAAGACTTCCAAGGCTTTATGGATGCCTACAGTGAAGCACTCAACTATAACGGCGCCTCGGTCATCGAGGTTTGCGTCAGCCAAACCCAGGCCAGCGACCAGATAGCCAGCATAGGCCAATGGGTAAAACAAAGCTGATGTTAGCCACAACGACTCAGGGTTCAGCAACCCAGCCGCCTTTGGTGCTGCTGCACGGTTTTCTCGGCAGCAGCTATGATTGGCGCGAGTTGCTGCCGCTCCTGAGTCAGGACTACTACTGTATTGCGGTCGATCTCCCGGGACATGGCCGCAGCGGTGATATCCAAATCGACAGCCCAGGCTTCAGTGACTGTGTTGCCTTGCTGCGTCATACACTGCTCAAGGCCGGCATCGCGCGCTTTCACTTGTTGGGATACTCGCTTGGTGGCCGTATCGCACTGCATCTGGCTCAAACCTGGCCCGAGGCGTTGCTGAGCCTGCATCTTGAGTCCTGTCACCCGGGCCTGTTATCCCATGATGAACGTCAGCAGAGGGCGATGGCCGATAAGCTGTGGGCCGAACGTTTTAACACTATGCCAATTGAACAAGTGCTGGCCCTCTGGTATCAGCAAGCGGTATTTGCCGACCTATCAAGCGCCGAGCGAGAAGGTTTAATTGAGAAACGCCGCCATCAGCAGCCGCTTGGCCTAATCAGCTGTTACCAGGCCACTTCACTGGCACTGCAACAGGATCTGCGCCAGGTGCCGGCCAAGCTTGCTTGCCCAAGCCACTACTACCTCGGGGAGCAGGATGGCAAGTTTGGCGCTCTCGCCAAGGCCTGGCAGCCACAAGCCGGATTCAAGCTGCATACCATTGCCGATGCGGGCCATAATAGCCATCAGGCCCAACCCGGCGCTTTTGCCACGGCGCTCAAAGGCGCCCTGAACGCGATTTCAAGGGGTGAATGATGCATCCAGACTCACTGTCACTGGCCCGCTATAGGCTGCCGCTGGAAACCTCACTACCTGTGGGTAAGCAAAGAATCGAGCAGAGATCCGGGCTGGTTATCAAGGCCAGTTGCGGCAACGAAGAACATTTTGTAGAAGTCGCCCCCTTGAGCGGCCTGGATGCCAACGGCGAGCCACTGCTGGGTTTTAGCCGTGAATCGCTGGCGGAGGTGACAGAAGCAGCCTTGGCACTGATGCAAGCACTGGCCGCCAAAGAGCTTAAGTTGAGTCAGGCGGCCGATGCCTGTCAGTATCCCTCACTCGCCTGGGGGCTAAGTCTGCTCGATGCCAAACTCAAGGGACAACTGCCACAGCGCTGGCCTGCCGTTGAAACCATCCCGCTCATCTACCACAGAGAAGAAGAGCCACTGGCGCTACTGCAACAAAGGCTGGCGGCGCTTCCCGATACGGTTCTCAGAGCCAAGATAAAAGTCGCCCAGACCAGCATGGAGCAAGAGCTCAGACTGATCCATGCTGTATTGGCCGCCAAACCTCATCTCAAACTCAGGCTGGATGCCAATCAGGGCTTTGAGTATCAACAAGCAGTGGATTTTTGCGCTTGTCTGCCCAAAACCAGCATTGAATATATTGAGGAACCCTGCCGCCGCGCCGACGATAACCCGGCCCTATTCAAGGCCACAGGGATCCGCTATGCCCTGGATGAAAGTCTGCTGCAAAGTGAGTTTGTACCTGACTGCAATGACTTCGCGAGCGGCCTGACCGCGCTGGTGCTTAAACCTATGTTGCTCGGCAGCTTAACCAGACTGCAAACCCTGATCGAACAGGCCGAAGCGGCCGGTGTGCGCGCCCTGTTGAGCTCCAGCCTGGAATCTTCTCTGGGAATTGCCGATCTGGAGGCGGTCAGTGCCCTCTTGACCCCCAATGAAGCCCCCGGACTGGATACTCTGGCGCCTTTCGGACGCGATATTATTGTCGGTCAAGGCCACAAACCCTGTCTGGACTTTGCCGAGCTGGAACTCTTGGGTCAGTGGCCCTGTCTGTAACCGCCAAGCTCTGACAGCCTCTGCAACCTCCAATTTCAGTAACAGGAGAGCACATGACCTACTCGCCCCTTCACCTCAGTGGCCAACAAACGCCGGATGCCATCGCCTTGGTAGAGGGCGGTATCTGCCATAGCTATCAGGCAGTAAGCCGGCAGGTGTTGGCGCTCGGCACCGAGCTGCGAGCCTTGGGGTTGCAGCGCGGGGATAAACTGGCCTGTGTGGCCACCAACTGCCGCGAGCTGATATTGCTGTATTGGGCTTGTCTGGATCTGGGGCTGCTCTTTTGCCCGCTGTCACCCAAGTTTCCGGATAGTCAGCTCCAGGAGCTGCTTGAGCGTTTTCATATTCGCTTTATCTGGTGTCCGGATAACACCAGAAATAAGCTTTGGCAAACGCGGGATATCACCCGAGTGCTGGCGGATTTTGCTATTCTCGAATCGAATGGTATCCCAGCCGAGATAGCCACGGTCTCGGCCGATACGCCGCTCAATATCATTCTTACCTCGGGCTCCAGTGGCAGCCCCAAGGCCGCAGTCCACTGCCTTAACAACCATATCGCCAACGCCAATGGCAGTCGGCAGTTGATCCATTTGGCAAATGGTGATGCCTGGTTACTCTCGCTACCGCTGTTCCATATTGGAGGTCTGGCCATTCTCAATCGCTGCGCCCTGGCCGCCGCGGCCGTGGTGCTGCCGGATAATGAGCTGACTATGGCAGCGCAGTTAAAGCGCGATGCCATCACTCATCTCTCATTGGTGGCCACCCAGTTGCAACGCCTATTGGACGACAACCCCGAAAGCCTTATGGGGGTAAAGTGCCTGCTACTTGGCGGCGGTGCCATAGGCCAAGGCCTGCTGGACCGGCTATCCCCCTTGAAAGTGAAATCCTTTACCAGTTACGGCATGACAGAGATGGGCTCGCAGATCACCACGGGATTCGCCCGCAGTGATGGCAGCAGTGGCCGCCTGTTACCCGGGCGCGAACTCAAAATAGAACAAGGAGTTATCTGGGTCAGGGGCGAGACCCTGTTTATGGGTTATCTGCAGCCGGATGGCAGCATAGTTAAAGAGACCCAAGACGGTTGGTTCTGCACCAAGGACAAAGGCTTCTGGAGCCTGGATGGGCTACTGCATATTCAGGGGCGGGTCGACAATATGTTTATCTGCGGCGGCGAGAATATTCAACCGGAAGAGGTGGAAGCGGCGCTGAAACGGCACCCGGCCATCCTGGATGCCATTGTCTTTGGTGAAGATAACCCTGAGTTTGGTTTACTACCGGCCGCCATTTTGCGTTATCGAGGCTCACAGGCGCCGAGCGAAGCCGAGTTGACTGCCTTCCTGGCAGACAAGCTGGCCCGTTTTAAACGCCCGAGGCACTATTATCCCTGGCCGCAACAGGTTGCCGAGGGGTTCAAAGTACAGCGCAAACAGGTTATTGCCGCTATCTGTTCAGCCATGAAGTCTTAAAAGTTCATTCTGTAAAAAGCGTTTACAAAAGTCAGCTTCACTCAATGGATGCGAAAAGTAAAATCCCTGTCCCAGATTGCAACCGAGATTTTGCAATAACTTAAGCTGGGCAGCCGTTTCAATACCTTCAATAACTAGCTGCATATCCAATGAATCCGAGAGCGCTATCACACTGGATATCGCCGCCTTACATCTGGGCTCTGTATCCAAACCTTCCACAAAGCAGGCATCCAGTTTCATCTGTGAAAAAGGCAGATCACACAGGCGAGCTAAAGATGAATGTGCGGCACCGAAATCATCAATCGCCAATTCACAACCCAACATACGTAAACGGATCAAATTCTCCATGTTGAGGGCCGGTGCCAATATAAGTCCAGACTCTGTTATCTCTATGGTAACCAACTTAGGCGGAAGCTTATAATCCCGAATCAATTTGGAAATTTGATATACAAGTTCAGTGGAGTTTAATTGGGAAATGTCAAGGTTGTAGGCAAGCGATAAGCGATAGTTCTGTTCCAACAATCGCTTTTGCAATTTGATCCCCTGATGGAATAATTGAAGAAACATCTCGTCCAGCAGGCCATAACGAATGAGAGGTTCAATAAACAGATTAGGATGCAGTAACCCAAACACGGGATGCTGCCATCGCGCCAACACTTCCGCTCCTTCTATTTGTAAATCAGTAACGCTGAACTTGGGTTGATAGAAACCAACAAATTGATGTTGCGTGACCGCATCCTTAAAATCCTTGAAGTTTAACGAAAACCAATCCGGATGTAACTCCGGCTCAGTTGGTATCTTCGGCGGCTCATTGAGCTCACGATAACACTTGATCATGGCATTCAAGTTTTCAATTGTGGGCGACTTAGCCAAATCACCCAGATACTGAAATCCCAATAGCTTAACCATCTGAGACACCGCCCGACGCAGATCTTTGTCAACATCACTATAAAGCGCTACCCCACGGATTTTGAATCTGGCTCTTGCCTGGCGCAAGAAAGACAAACCATCGGTTCCAGCCAACATCAAGTCGCAAATTACGATATCGACCTCCCTATGCTGTTGTAACCAGGAAAAAGCGGCTGTCGCGCAGCCAAAGCTGAAGACTTCCACACAAGTTAGCGACTTGAGGTTGTGCTCCAGCACAGTGCGTTGAAAAGGATGATCCTCAAGCACCAACACCTTGCATTTCTTCATTGTTTAAGCCAAAAAATAATATGGATATAAATGGCGGTCAGCATCATTTATCTCCAAAAATAGCCGACATTTGCTTTATTAAAATTAACCAAATCCTTATATGGCTATATTTACGCCAACACACCGAAAATGGTCTATATCACACTATTCCTAATTTACTTTGAAGCGATATATATTCAACCATATTATAGTAATTGTAAAACCCAAGAGAAAAGGCTGAAAGTTCAGTAGGAAATATCCTACTTACATGTAAATATTATTCTGCCACAATTGGCTTGAATGATAATGGGGGTAGAAGTTTAGAATATGAAGAAAATTATTGTTGTTGATGACCATCCTGTGGTGATTATGGCCATAAAAATCATACTCGAGCAAAATGGCTTTCATGTCATAGCCACAACAGATAATGGAGTTGACGCGCTGAAGCTCATTCGAGAGCATCAACCAGATGCCGTTATTCTGGATATAGGCATACCACAACTAGATGGTCTAGAGGTGATTAACAGGTTAAATAATGTGGACTTTCCACCTAAAATCCTGGTGTTGACGGCACAGCCATCCGAGTACTTTGTTACCCGCTGTATACAAGCAGGCGCCTCTGGTTTTGTCTCAAAACAAGAGGATCTAACTGAGGTTTTAGGGGCTTTGAGGGCGGTGTTATCTGGATATTCCTACTTTCCCAACAATGCTTACATTCATTATAAGCAGAACAAACAACTGCCGGAGTCAGATAAGTTGGCACAATTATCAGGCCGAGAAATGATGGTACTTCAACAACTGTCACACGGCCTTTCCAATAAAGAGATTGCCGATCGCATGTTACTCAGTAATAAAACCATAAGTACATATAAGACTCGTTTACTGGAAAAGCTTAACGCTCGTACCCTGGTCGATCTTATCGAAATATCCAAGAGAAATCATATTATATGAAGAAAGCACCACTTCTATTGGCGCTATACTTAATATTGCTTTTTGTCACTTTTACTTCAAAGCAAGCAAAAGGGGCTCAATTGCATACTCCAACACTCTCAGGCCATGCCAGTATGAGTGAAATAGAGATAGATTTAGCCGATGAGCAGTGGCAGTGGTTACAAACACAGCAAAGTATCCGGGTAGGAGTTACGACACCTGACAATCCACCTTTCGATATGACAATGGATGGCAACAGTGACTATTACGAGGGCTTGAGTGCCGATTACTTGCAGCTTCTTTCCGACCTCCTAAAAGTCAGAATAGAGCTACGTTTATTTAATAACAAAGAGGACGCTATCTTAGCTATCAAGGACGGCGAATTGGATCTGCTCACCGGGGCCTCTGATTACGAAGCATCCCAAGGATTACTACTAAGCCGGGCTTATGTCGATAACCAAGCTGCGTTATACACTTCAGAAAAACTGCCTTCAGAACAAGCTCCGACTCATATTGCCATGGCTTATGATTACCTGCCAGATGCCGACTTAACCACACTTCTTCCTAAAATCCAAATCACCCCCTATCCCTCCAAAATAAAAACGGTAGCCGCAGCTGTATTTGGTGAAGCTGATGCCGTTATCATGGATCTGTTTTCAGCCAACTATATTGTTAACAACTATTTTGCCAAGAAGTTACGGATTAAGAAATTATTGCCCGTTGATACTCAAGGCATAAGCTTTGCTTTAAGCAATGATAAACAGCAACTTAAAGAGATAATAGATGATGCATTAAATCAAATCCCGCAAAGTGAGCATTGGGCCATCAAAAAACGTTGGAGTGGAGGCGGCCTGAATCTATCTAAAAAAAAACTCGGTCTGGATCTGACTGATACAGAATTAGCTTGGTTAAAGCGACATCAGCCTATAAGAATTGCAGCCAATAAGTTTAATGCACCTATGACCTATTTCGATCAAGAAGGCAGATTACATGGTTTCGCAGCTGATATTTTGGAGATTATAAAGCTTTATAGCGGGATTGACACTATCATTATCCAGACGCAAAACTTCCATGAAATTGCCAAGAGCCTACAAGATAACAGTGCTGATCTAGCATTGTTATCACCTTCAGATAAACGTAAAAAGGAACTGATTTTCACTAAAGAGTTAGCTTATGCTCCATTTGTATGGATCTCCCTTAAAAACTCTCACATCAATCAGCAAAAAAATAACTTAAAAATAGCCTTACCAACGGCACATATCTCTACGGAAATGTTACCTGAAGTATTACCTCAGATTAAAGTTCTAGAAGTAAGCAACTATATGGAAGCCCTTGAGGCCACGCTAAAAGGTAAGGTAGATGCCACTATAGCCCCGCTTGGGGTCGCAGATTATTACGTCAATCACTATTATGACCACAAACTTGAAATACAGGGTATTTTTGATAGTTTACCGCCGGCGACTGCAGCCTTTGCCACGAGCAAAGGTAACCCTGAATTAATCAGCATTCTCAATAAGGTTCTGGCCATTATTCCCGCAGATGAGTTGCAATCTATAGGAAATAGATGGCGCGGCAATGCCGTCCCCGGACAAGAGACCTGGCGTGACTATAAGTATACTATCTATTCCATCACTATTGCCGCTATATTGTTGATTACTGCATCTTTAATCTGGGCCTGGTTCACTCGTAGCCACTATCTCAAACGGTTAAAGGTAAAAAAGGAACTGCAAAAACAACTTATATTTATGCAAGAGGTTATTGACAGCATCCCCCACCCTATTTATGTACGCAATACAGAGCGTAAGCTAATTCTCTGCAATCAAAGTTATTTACAATTTTTCCACGTATCAGAACAGGAATTGATAAACAGAACAGTGTTGAAAAACGGTGACAGAATCAAAGATGTTCACACCATAGATCAAAAATATATTCAAGCCATAGATGAGAACAGAGCATGCTACGAAGATAGGCGTATATATATTGATGAAAAACCTATTGATGTGTATCACTGGTTCCGCCCTTATAAAAATGAACAAAATCAGATCCAGGGGATTGTCGGTGGATGGATAGATGTCAGCGACCGAATTGAATTAATGCAACAGTTGAGCCTAGCCAAGGAACAGGCCGAAAAGGCCAGCGTGGCCAAGACTCAATTTTTGGCGACTATGAGCCATGAAATACGCACCCCCATGAATGCGATTATAGGCTTGCTGGAGCTATCGATAAAACGCTCCCAGGAAAACTTGTATGATTTTAAGTCTATTCGTGTTGCTTATGACTCAGCCAAAGGGTTACTGGAACTGATTGGCGATATACTCGACATTGTTAGAATTGAGGCAGGGCAATTAAGCTTAAACCCTGTACAGACAGAACTAAGGCAAACGCTGGATTCGGTAATACGTATCTTCGAAGGTATTGCAACCCAAAAGGGCTTGCAATTATCGTTGGAAGTTGACCCTCAACTACCAACGTATGCGCTGCTAGACCCCCTAAGAATCAAACAGATACTGTCCAATCTAATAGGTAATTCCATAAAATTTACCGAGCAGGGCAATATAGTCCTCACAGCACTTAAAGCGAAAAACGCCGCAGGTCAGAATGAACTGGTCTTCCAAGTGGCCGATACAGGTATAGGCATGCCAATTGAAGAGCAACAGGACTTATTTAATCCTTTCGTTCAAGCCCAAAATGGTGCCCACAACAAAGGGGGAACCGGTCTGGGTTTACCTATATGCCGTTCCCTGTGTGAGATGATGGGCGGTTCTATTACTTTGGTTAGTGAACCAGGGCAAGGAACATGTATCAATATCCGAATACCTTTACAAATCGCCAATACCGATACTGCTGAAGAAAATCAAACCTCTTCTGTACCAGATGCCCTCCCAGCAACCCAAGCACAACATGTATTAATAGTCGATGACCATCCAGCCAACAGACTGCTGTTGTCACAGCAACTTAAATATATGGGGCACAGCATTGATGAAGCAAACGATGGTCAGGAAGCGCTCCAACTCTTCAACCAACACCCTTATCGAATCGTCATTACCGATTGTAATATGCCGGAGATGGATGGTTATGAGCTTAGCCGCAAGCTGAGACAACTTGAGAAAAGCCGTAATCTATCGCCAGCTGTTATCTTAGGTTACACAGCCAATGCCCAGCTGGAAGTCAAAAAAATCTGCATCGCCGCAGGCATGAATGATTGCCTGTTTAAGCCTATCAGTTTATCTGAGCTTAAAAGCACCTTGGATAGCTTCCATCAAGTACTTGAACAAGATGTTCCAAAGCCCAGCTTCCTACCTAGTACATTGGATAAATTAACCGGTGGCAATTTAATGCTAACAGAGCAGTTACTACATGAATTATTGAATGCCAATGAAGCTGACCTAATAAGTTTGAAATCAGCATTGAAAGATGGGGATGAAGATAAGACCAAGAGTATAGCCCACAAAATTAAAGGTGCGGCGAAGATTATTTCAGCTACTTCCATAGTCAAACATTGCGAGCAGTTAGAACAGGCAGAAACCCTAGAAGAAGCAAGTGTGTATCTGGTTACACTCAGTAATTCATTGGAGCATCTTGCTGAAGATATAAAAGCATACCTAATTTCAGAGAAAAACGAAACGATAGATTTTACAATCTAAATTTAGCTTAAATTTTCTATAAAATAAAACACCTAAGTTATTTCAACAACAAACACCAACTTGACTAAAAAGTAAACTAAAAACATTTTTACTTTAACATTATCGACATCATCCTATTTTACCAATTGATATTTATAGCTCGCATGACTAGTATAAAAAATTAATATTCATCAATAGATTAATAGATTGCGACAATTGAACAACTAGATATTAAACATAAGATTAAAAAACTATAAAAAGCATCACCCGTGTAGGAATTTTCCTATAGGGGGATTGTCATTTCCGATCCAACCCCTCCCCTCTTTCATTCTAGTCAAAACTAATTGTAGTATCAGCATCGAAGTGGTTCGAGCTTAGCTTGAAAATATGAAGCTCAATTTTAATTTGAGATCTTAGGTTTGCCTAGGCTTCTAAATTATACAAGTATAAAAGCGCATACCACCTATTCTTTAAATATTAAGGATTAATAGGTACACATATGAAGAAAGTAATTGTATTAGCGGTATCTTTAGCTGGTTATGCTTCTCTAGGAACAGCTAACGCAGCATCAACAGGTACTATTCAATTCGTTGGTGAGATCACTGGAGCCACTTGTAATGCTACGGTTAATGGCACAGGCAATGCCACTGTAACACTGCCAACTGTCAGTAACAGTCAACTTCAAGCGGCTGGTAATACCGCCGGGAAAACCAGCTTTACCGTTGAGTTAAGTGATTGTACTGCACTAGGTACTATGACTCAGGGTTCTGCTTTCTTCGAGAGCGGCTCGGCAGTCAATATAGCAACTGGTCGTCTTAAAAATACCGCGCCAAACAATGCCGCAAGTAACGTGACATTGCAGTTACGTGACGCTTCATCTGATACAGCAATCAAAGTTGGCGACTCAAGCCAAACTACTACAAACACTTATGTCAATTTGCCAACCACAGCCGGAGGTAAGGCTCAACTTCCTTACACTGTAGAATATTATGCTGAAAATGCGGTGACTGCGGGTAAGGTTAATTCATCAGTAGTTTATTCAATCCAATATAAGTAAACCTTTTATTAAATAAGATATATAGGGGGGAACTCCCCCCCTATCATCAAAAAGGATAATACAGTGCTTCGCTTCTTTTACCTTATTCTAATTATGGTTACATTAATATGTACTATAGGAGTTACACCACAAGCATTAGCCAGCGTGGTGATTACTGGCACTCGTGTAATTTACCCTTCTGATGCGAATGAGGTGAGTGTAAAGCTGGATAACAGGGGAGAAACTCCTGTTTTGGTTCAAAGCTGGATTGACAATGGTGAAATTGATGAAAAACCTGACTTCATCGATGTTCCATTTATCATTACTCCTCCTGTAAATAGAATTGATCCAGATAAGGGACAGACTCTAAGAATACGTTACACAGGGGATACTCTTCCGACTGATAGGGAGAGTTTATTTTGGCTAAACGTACTTGAAATCCCTGCAAAACCAAGCTCAGAAAGCAATGAAAACTATTTGCAAATGGCGTTTAGAACGAGAATAAAGCTATTTTACCGACCAAACTCATTAGCGTTTGACGTTAAGGATTCTATAGAAAAGATCAGTTTCAACCGACTAGACAATGACACTGTAAGAGTTGATAACCCAACTCCTTTCCACATTTCCTTCGCCAAGATAGTATCCAATGAAAAAGAAATAGAAGGAGAGATGGTATCGCCACATTCATCGTTGAAGTTCCAACTACCTAACCGAATAGGAAGTAAAGTTGAAGCCACTTATATCAATGATTACGGCGCCATGAAACTTCAGGAATATTTAGTTAAATAATTAATAGCCTAATATGGATAACAATATTGGCATCAGCTAAATAACTAAATCGAGGTCAAATTGAAAAAATTACCAATCAGTAATTTTATTACATTATTAGTAGTGGGCTATACACTATCATTTGGCTGTAGGATAACTCTTGCTGATACCTCCCCATCTGTTGGTGCATCATCTACTAGCGTTACATTTGATTCATCTCTATTGAACATGGTGGGATCAGATAGCTTCGATTTAAGCTATTTTCAAGATGGCGCATCTGCTCTTCCTGGAAATTATAAGTCGGCAGTATATATCAATGGGGTATTACTTGGCTATTACAATGTTGAATTCAAGGTAGACAATAAGAAAAAGGTATATCCATGCCTGAGTCAAAAATTGATAAAAGACATTCAATTCAATCCAGATGAATTACCCATACCCATTGATAAAAATATCGATTCATGCATTGACTTGAAAAATCACATCTCTACGGCATACGTTAACTATGATAGCGGAACTCAACACCTTGACATTATTGTGCCTCAAGCCTATCTGTACAATAAGGCAAGGGGGGAAGTTCACCCTGAACTATGGGATGAGGGCATCAACTCTGGTATTTTTGGATACAATATCAATGGTTATAGTAGCCGTTCCAATGGAGAAAATTACAACTCATTATTTGCCAACTTTAGAACCGGAATCAATATCGGAGCATGGCAACTAAGACATAATGGTAACTACTCTTCAATTGAAGGAGGAAGAGAGAACTATAACGCTATAAATACATATATACAACGTGATATCCCTTCATGGAGAAGTAGTGCTTTAGTTGGACAATCAAATACTTCTGGACAAATATTTGACACCTTACCTTTCGTTGGACTTCATTTGGCAAGCGATAGAAGAATGTTACCTGAATCTCAGCAAGGCTACGCACCTCAAATAAGAGGTGTAGCTAAAACTAATGCGCGAGTTTTTATCCGCCAAAATGATCAAATCATTTATGAAACCAATGTAACTCCCGGTGAATTTCTAATTAACGATCTCTATCCTACCGGTTTTGGTGGGGATCTTGTTGTTACTGTAAGAGAATCTGATGCCAGTGAACACTCATTTAAAGTACCCTACGCTTCTGTAACCCAGTTGTTAAGGCCAGGTACAATACACTATGAATTTACCGCAGGTAAAATTCATAGTGATAGCTTATTAAGTAATCCTGATATCTATCAGGCGACTTACCAGTATGGTGTCAATAATACCTTTACTAGTTATGGTGGACTCCAGGCCAGTGATGATTATTACGCCGTGCAACTTGGTGGTGCTATCGGTTCTTCCATTGGTGCATTTGCTCTGGATATTACCCACGCAAGAACCCGCTTGGGAGACGGAGTTGAACCTATGGATATTAGTAAGAGAGTAGAAAATATAACAGGACAAAGTTATCGACTAAGCTATAGTAAGGCTATCAGCGAAACAAACACTAACTTGTCATTGGCTGCATATCGATTCTCAACCGATGGGTATATGGACTTTATGACAGCAATGCATACCCGTGATGCTGTATCTTTAGGAGATTCACCAGAGAATATTTTCAGATCTAAAAATCGCTTTACTGTTACCGCAGCACAGAGTTTACCTAATAATTGGGGACAATTTTATTTAAGTGGCTCATTACAAGATTATTGGAACCAAAAAGGGACAGAAAAGCAATATCATTTTGGATATAACAATCGTTATAAAATTTTGTCTTATGGTTTAAGTATAAACCGTAGCTTTTCCAGTATAGGAACAGAAGAAACCAACTATTTATTGAGCTTTAGTCTGCCCCTTGGAAAAAGTAACTTCTCGCCGCAGATGATGGTCGACCTTTCCCATGACACCAATGGCAATAATAGCCAGCAGTTGGCGGTATCTGGTGTATATGGAGCCGAAAGTGAATTAGGTTATGGTGCAACTATTACCAATACTGATAACGGCGGAACCAGTCATTCACTCAACGCCAATTATCGAGGGCATGCAACCACACTAACAGGTAGTTATAGCCATGGAAATAACTACAACAGCGCTGCGGCAGGGATTAATGGCACTGTCATAGCACATTCAGGTGGAATAACACTCACCCCCTATGTAGCCAATACCTTTGCCTTGATTGAAGCTATAGGTGCTGAGGGAGCAAGTGTATCTTCATATCCTGGTATTCATCTTGATAGCAATGGTTATGCTGCCGTACCTTATTTGAAACCTTATCAGATAAACGAGATTAACATTGATCCAAAAGGAACCTCTGCCGGGGTTGAATTGGAATCTACTTCTCAGAAAGTAGCCCCTCATGCAGGAGCTGTGGTGAAGTTAAGCTATAAAACCAAGCAGGGTAATCTGATTTTGGTCAAAGCAACCTATGAAGGAAACCCATTACCATTTGGGGCTTATGTTACAGATGGTCAAAACAATCATGTTGGCACTGTAGGCCAAGGTGGCGTTCTTTATGCCAGAGTCGATAAAAACAGTGGACAATTAAATATAAAATGGTCAGAACCTGATTCAAAAAGTTGCTCAATTGATTATGAAATAAAGAAAGATTTACCAAATGGGATCCATAAATTCAAAGCTGCTTGCCACTAACCAACTGAATTAACAAGCTTAGAAAAGTTTCACCTAAAGTAACAGGTAGATTAAGATGAAGTGTATAAAAAAATTTTTTTGGATCTTCTTATTGTTAGTCATAGGAGGATACTCTAGCGTAGCGGAAGCGATCCAATGTTCTCGAACCTCATCTTTAGTTAACGCACAAATGCCTTTGGCTGTAAATAACTTAACTGTTGGCCCTGACACGCCTAACGGCACAGTTATATTTAGGCAAGATTTTCGCGTAGGACAAAGGCTATCCGTACATTGCACCCCTTCAAGCTCGCCATATCAAATTTATAGGAGTTATAATTATACACGCATGCCATTGCCTAGTTCGCAATGGTATGGCGGACCTTATCCTAGAGCAACTATTTATCAAACCGGAGTGCCGGGTATTGGCGTAATGATATTAGCAGAGAATAGGCCTTTACCTATAGATATAAAAGCTAACGAAGTCACACCAGCGAATCAGTTCACTAATTATAATTTAAACTTAGGCATGGTTTTATTTTTCATTAAAATAGGAAATGTACAACCGGGAACTATTAGAGGATTTAACTTACCTTCCAGCAACATAAGGTTTAAAGCGCCTGGTGCTAATGTTTTATTGGCAAGATTAGCAATCACCGGCTCTATCAATATAGTGTCGCAAACGTGCAGGGTATCGAATGTGACTGTCCCTATGGGACAGCATAAGATAGGTGATAAATTAACAGGAAAAGGGAAAACCACTGAATGGGTCGACGCATCCATCAGGCTGACTAACTGTCCGAGATTTTACGGCACCCTAAAAGATGGTAAAAATACCAACTACAATTACACCACAGGCGTAGTGAACACCGGAAATTACACTCAAAATGCGTTGGGAGTATCAATATCACCTAACACAAGTACGGTAGATAATAGTGCAGGTATTATGAGTATCAAGTCCGGAACCAATAGCGCTCAAGGTGTTGCCATTCAGCTTGCCGAGTTTTCCAATCGTAGATTTAACAATTATATAAAGTTTGGAACTCCTTGGATATATACTTTATCAAATGAAAATAGTACAACTTTTACCATTCCACTGAGAGCAAGATATATCCAAACCGAATCAGAAGTCACTCCCGGTAGAGCTGATGCCACGGCTACTTTTACCTTGACATACAAGTAACATTAATAAAAAGAATAGTTTTAAAAAAGGCAGCCAGATGGCTGCCTTTTCTATCAATTTTTTAATCAAGGATAATACTGAAATAAACTTAAGAACAGTAAGGTTGAAAATCAGCCTAATGTCATAATCAAGGAGGCTCGCCAACGACGATAATGATATGGCAAAATAGGTTGTGGCAAGACCCAGCGAGATTCACTGTCACTCTTGTAAAGCGGAATATCTTGGCTTCTTAAGAAACGCTCCAAACGAAAAGGGTGTAAACGACAAAAAATAATGTCACAGCCTGCCAACTGCTCAACGTGTAACTCATCTTTTGATATGCAAAGTCCAGCATCCATCAGCCAATAAAGTGTCTGATGATAAATTTCATATTTATGCTGTTTTAGAAAAGCTATGCCCCAACCTGGTTCAGCCGTTAATGCCAACTCTCGGTAAGTTCTGAAATCCATTTACAGCCTCCAAAAGATAGTTTAGGCAGACTATAAAGGCTTGCTTCAATTATATCGTTAAGAAAAATCTCTATTAATGTAAGAAAGTTCTGACATTGAAGTTCTGTCAAATCTCATTACTAGTAACCTGTCCAAATAACTCTCTTTCATGACATTGCTGACTAAAACAGACTAAAAATATTTTCCATAGTAAGCTAATAGCGGGTTTTCTAGACGGCGTTGTTTCCTAAATAAGC